>JAHFUH010000308.1 GCA_023265215.1 Acidobacteriota bacterium | reverse complement strand
GGTCACAGCAAATCCACGGATGGGGCCGGTTCCAAATTGAAACAGGAAAGCCGCCGATATCAAGGTCGTGACGTGAGTATCAAAAATCGTCCAAAATACTTTGGCGAATCCGGTATCTATTGCCGCCCGAATCGTCTTGCCTGAACGCATTTCCTCACGGATTCTCTCGAAAATAAGAATGTTGGAATCCACAGCCATACCGATGGTGAGGATAACTCCCGCGATACCCGGCAGAGTCAAGGTGGCTCCCACGGTGCCCATGAAGCCCATCAAAATGATGAGGTTCCCTAGAAGGCACCAGACAGCGTTCAAACCGGAATGCCTGTAGTAAATGATCATTCCGATCACAACCAGGCCAAATCCTATGAGAGCAGCATAGATCCCCGACCGGATCGAATCGTTGCCGAGCGAGGCGCCAACGGTTTGTTCCTGCTTTACTTCCAAAGAGGCCGGCAGAGCGCCCGAGCGCAGCAGCAGCGCCAGATCATTGGCCTCCTGAACAGTAAACCGGCCGCGGATAATACCCTCCGCGCCTATTTTCTCATCGATGGTCGGCGCCGAAAACACCCGGTTATCCAGGACGATTGCCAGCCTTTCACCCACATGCTGTTCCGTAGCGGCCGAGAACAGTTCAGCACCCTCGGAAGTCAGAGCGAATCCAACCGCCGGGGAGCCATTGGAATCCGACGATTTACGCGCTGTTTTCAGGTTTTTGCCCGTAATAACCGGATATTTGCTGACGACAAGATATTGCACCCCCTGCTGTTCACCCCGTTCCTCGCGATATTCCAGGACTTGATAGTCCTCCGAAATCTTCCCACCATTCGCCTGCAGGGCGGATTCAAGTGTGGAAAAAGCCCCACCGTTTTCTTTCTTGACCAGCCGAAGCTCCAGCTGGGCGGTGTTCTCTATCAGGCTCTTTACCCTGTCGGGATCGTCAATCCCCGGCAGTTCCACGATAATCTGATCCTGGACGTCCTGGTCGCTACCGCCATAAATCTGCAAACTTGGCTCTGTAACGCCCAGAGAGTCGACGCGCCTTCTTATTGTCTCCAGCGCCTGTCTTACCGTGGATTCCCGCAATTCACGTATGTAAGTGCCTATGAGGGTCATGTTGAAATTTGTTGTGCCCTCGGCGGTATTGCTCCGAATCGTGTATTTATGGTTATAGGTCGAATCAAGAAGGGAGCGGGCATCCTTCTCCTGGGAGGTTGGAATTCCGGCAATATCCACCGAATAGCCGTTCCCTTTTTTCGCAGTCGTGAAGGGAATGCTCTTCGTTTTCAGTTCCTGGGAAATTCGGAGTGCGTCCTGATTTAACTCCTGGTTCAGAGCGTCGTCCGTCACCACCTTAAGCTGAAGGTGGATTCCCCCCTTGAGATCGAGGCCAAGATTAATTCGCGACAAAAGGCCGGAGCCCTTTTCCCTGGGACTGACGAAGAAGTAAATGCAAAGGACCATGAGCGCCAGGATCAGGATGAGTTTCCATCTTAAATTCTTCTGCATAATCCACCTAAAGTTTGGAGCCAAGTAAAGCAGCTGGGCTTTTGGCTTCTTTATTGTTGCGGAGGCTCATCAGGCCCTTGGAGACCGGCGACGGAGCTTTTAGTCACCTCAATCTTCACCTGATCGGCGATTTTAATAATCAATGTTTTATCCTTAACGCCGGCAACAACGCCATAAATCCCCGAGCTGAGGATCACTTTGTCGTTATTTTTTAATTCAGAGATCATCGCTTCCATTTTCTTCTGCCTTTTTCGCATCGGCATGAAAATAAGAAGATAAAAGATGACCCCGATGATTACAATCGGCGCAAACTGCATCAATACTTCCGGAGAGGCAGCCTGCAAAATCAGCGTGGGCTGGTTCATTTCCGTATCAGCACCTTTTCTATTTCTATCCTCAGAATCAATCAGGAGGAAAACGTTAATTGTATTGGGCTGGAATCTACACGGCCAAAACCGGGGGCTGCCGGGATTAATCAACCCCTTTCTTCATTAGCTCTAACCAGTTACCAAAAAAATCAAGATCGATAGCCTGTCTTATTTTCCTCATCATGTCAAGATAAAAGGTCAGGTTGTGCAGGGTGTTGTAAACAGCAGACAAGTGTTCACCCGAAAGGAAAAGATGCCTTAAATAAGCACGGGAATATAGTTGGCAGGTTCTGCATGAGCAATTGGGGTCCAGCGGCCCATCATCTTCCGCATAAATGGCATTTTTGATCAAAATCCGCCCCTGGCTTGTAAACAGGCAGCCATTCCGGGCATTGCGAGTCGGCAGGACACAATCAAACATGTCGATTCCCATCGCGATGTTGCGAACTAGATCTTCCGGGGTTCCGACCCCCATCAGATATCGGGGCTGATCCCACGGCAGCAGCGGAGCGGTTGATTCCACTATTTCATACATCAGATCCTTCGGTTCGCCGACACTCAGGCCCCCTATTGCCATCCCCGAAAACCCGATTTCCAGCAGAGCTTCCGCCGAGCGCTTTCTCAGATCGGGATACACACTCCCCTGAACAATGCCGAAAAGCCCCCGGCTTCCATCCTCTTCCTTTGCCCATTGATTCTTGCATCTTTGGGCCCAGCGCATGGAAAGCTCCATGGAGGCCTCCGCATCAACGAGGCCGGCCGGGTAGGGAGTGCAGTCATCAAAAACCATCACGATGTCCGATCCCAGGGCGCGTTGCACATCGATGGCTTTTTCAGGAGTGAAGAAATTCTTGCTCCCGTCCAGGTGGGACTTGAACTGGACTCCGTCTTCGCTGATATCCCGGAGTCCCCGGTGGCTGAACACCTGGTAACCGCCGCTGTCTGTCAGGATAGCCTTGTCCCAGGACATGAATCCGTGAAGCCCGCCCAATTTCTGAACGCGTTCATGTCCGGGGCGCAAATAGAGATGATAGGTATTGGCCAGAATGACCCGGGCATCCAGCGATTTGAGGAAATCGCCCGGCATCGCCTTTACGGCGCCGCCCGTGCCGACCGGCATGAACACCGGTGTGGGAATGTCCCCATGCGGTGTATGCAGTACACCCCGCCGAGCGCCGGTTCCTGCGTCCTTGTGCAACACCTCAAAACCGAATTTCCCCATACCGCCGTTTCCCGTTGCCCGTTTCCCGTTATAGCATCAAACCAAACGGGAAATCCTGAGCGGTAAATCTTTATACTGCCGGTTTGTGGTTTCTTGTTCAAGTTCTACGATTTCTGATTTCAATGGGCAATGGGAAACGGTGAACCCATGTTTTAAAATACCGTTATTGTTGAGCATATTTTGTCGAGTATATTATTGCCATGAAGATTGGCATTGTCGGCGCTCGATTGGCAGGTTCTTACGCCGGATTGCTTCTATCCCGGCTCGGACATGAAGTTCTGCTTTTCGACCATGCCGCTGAAGAAGAAAAACCTTGCGGCGGAGGAGTCACTTTCAAGGCGATACGAAAAATGCCTTGGTTTGCCGAAAGCTCTCTGCCTCATGCTAAAATCGGCACCGCCCTTCTTTCAGCGCACGATGGCTATGCGGGCAGCCTTCTGCTGCCGCATCCCATCCATATATTTTCGCGCCGGAGCATCGATTCGCATTTGCTTCAGTGGGCAATCCAATCGGGAACGCGCTTCCTGCCTGAGCGAGCCCTGCATTTTGCCAAAGACCGCAAAACATGGCGCATTAAAACAAAGGCGGGCGCATTTGAAGTCGATTACCTGGTGGGCGCAGACGGAGCAAACAGCTCGGTGCGTGCCGCGCTTGTGGGCCGACACGCATCGCTCGATCTTTCGCTGGCTTTGGGATGCGTTCTGCCCAACGCATACCATCCGGGAACAGTGCGGATTGCTTTCCAGGAAAGCGGATTCCAGGGATACATGTGGTCCTTCCCTCGAGTGGATCAAACGTCCGTCGGCATTATTCGCCGTCTGCCCGGAGCCCATGCGTCCGATTTGAAAAGAAGAGTCGAGGAGTTCATTGCCGTTCATTATCCTGATGCGGGCGATGAAAGGGCGTTTTATGCGGCCACCGTTCCCTGTTTAAGACATCGCTCTCTAATTCAGCAGCGCGTATGCGGAGAGCATTGGGCTTTGCTGGGAGACGCCGCCGGATTTACCGATCCACTTACAGCGGAAGGCATTTATTACGCGCTCCGCTCCGCCGAGCTTCTGGCAGATTCGTTCCACCGGGGAGATCCCTCCAGATTTGAAACGCGATGGCGAATGGATTTCCTGGCCGACCTCGAAAGAGCCTCACACTGGCGCGACCACGTTTTTACCGGGATGGTTTTAAGCCGCACGTTCATACGCCGCTCGTTACAGGCCGTCCGCTACAGCGGCGTAATCCAAATGTTGCTCGACAACCTAATATCCGGAAATATTTCCTACAAAGTCCTGCTCAGGAATCTCGTTTTCAGAAGTCCACAGATTTTAGCCCAGGCCTTGCGACGCAAGCTCGTTTACGATTGACGATTGAAAAACTCATCGGTGCGTTTACAATCGTCAATCGCAAATAAATTTTGCTGCATTCCCGCCGCAATGTAATAATTTCGCTATCATGAAATCGAAAAAAGGCCTGTCCATATTAAAAGTGGCTCCGCTGATCGGAATTCCCGGGGGCGAGCTGATTATCGATTGCCGCGGCTTTGTACCGGGCCTGTCCTCCAAGGTGCTCTTCGGCGAAATAGAAGCTTCAATTGCCTCCGCTTCCGAAGACCGGATCATTGTGCAATTGCTTGAAAGCCCGAACTGCCTGGGATTGACACTGAAGGTGGACGGCTCCGTTTCTGAGGTGTTCCCCTTCAACCTGGCAAGCCGCCTGGCTTCGGATCTGCACCCTGTAGCCAATCCGGCAGTCGCGCCCGATGGAACGGTGATCACAACCATCAGCGGGGGCCGCGGCCAACAAGTTCCGCAGCCGCTGGTGCGAGTATCGAAGCGAGGCGACAAGATACCATTCCACTGTGAAATCATGAACCCGACGGGCCTGGCGTTCTCCAAAGACGGCCAGCTATATATATCCAGCCGGCATGACGGAACGGTTCTCCGCTATAAAAATTTCGAGCAGCTGGAAATTTTTGTGGACGATCTTGGAATCCCCTGTGGAATCGTCTTCGATTCCACAGGACGGCTGTATGTGGGAGACAGAACGGGGAAAATTTACAAGGTGGATCGCTCCGGCAATAAAGAGGAATTTGCGAGGCTGGAGCCCAGCATATCCGCTTATCATCTGGCGATAGACTCCAAAGACCGCCTGTATGTGACAGGTCCTACTCTCTCGATGCGGGATCCGCTATATCGGTTTTCAAAGAAAGGATCGGTTGAAATTGTCCTTCGTGGATTAGCCCGTCCCCAGGGGCTTACATTTCTTCCGGATGGCACCTTGCTGATTTCTGCAGGGTTTCAAGGGAAAAAAGGTATTTTCCGATATTCATTTGAAAAGGATACCCTCGATCATTTCATCACGGCGCCGATGCTGGTCGGCCTTGCGGTTTCCGGGAAAGATATTTATCTCGCAACCGGGACCTCCATTTACCATGCCCAATTGCCCGGCCAGGCCAACGTAAATTAACGATTGCCGATTGGGAAAAACTGCCCGCAAAAGCCGGACACGTGCACGTCAAGTCCAACGTCAAAACAATGGCAGCAGGATGGTGTCTGTTTTCGTGAACGTTGTCGTTGACGTAGTCGTGCACGTGGACGTACACGGCTTTTTATTCTATTAGCCTCAGTCCCCAAAAGCGTGTAAGATTTTTTGTTTGCCTGCCGGGAGCTACTAACATTGATTGCAGCACAAAAGGACGCCATTATCGTCAAGGGCGCCAAAGTCCACAACCTGAGGAACATCACCGTCGAGATCCCGCTGAATTCTCTGACCGTCGTAACCGGTGTGTCCGGCAGCGGGAAGAGCAGCCTCGCTTTTGACACGTTGTATGCGGAAGGCCAGCGGCGCTATATTGCCTCGCTCTCGGCGTATGCACGGCAATTTCTGGAACGCATCGACCGTCCCGATGTGGAAGACATTGAAGGGATCTGCCCGGCGCTGGCCATCCGGCAGAGGAATTATTCCAGGAACCCGCGCTCGACTGTGGGAACGGTGACTGAAATAAACGACTACCTGCGCCTGCTTTATGCGCGCATCGGCACCACTTACTGCCATCGCTGTGGACGCGTGGTTGAGAAAGACACTTCCCAAAAAATCGCGGATTTTGTCATGTCTCTCCCGGCAGGCCAGCGGCTCTACCTTTGCACGCGTCTTGCCATGGATGAAACTTCTCCCCCCCCGGAGAAATCAACTCGCCGCTCTCCTAAAACCATTCCATCCACTCCTGAAGACAGGCTTTCTGTAATGCTGCCGGGACTGCAGCAGCAGGGTTTTATTCGCCTTTTGATAGGGGATGAATTGGTCAATCTGGCGGATTCCATCGAGGCGCTGCAAAGAAGCAAGTCCAAGGAAGTCCATGTAGTCGTTGACCGCCTGGTTGTTCAGCCCGACATACGAAAAAGGCTGGTCGATTCTATCGAGATCTGCAGCCGGGAATCGGAAGGCCGGGTCGAATTGCTCCTGCTGTCCGACAAGCCTCACGAAATCGAATCCATGCTCACCAGCCAATATCCTCATATTCGATGGCTTCGCCACCCTGCCGGCACGCTGGTAAAATTCAGCGAGGCTTTTGAATGCCAGTTGTGCCACATTATTTATCAGGAACCGGAGCCGCGGCTTTTTTCCTTC
>JAHFUH010000019.1 GCA_023265215.1 Acidobacteriota bacterium | reverse complement strand
TTCCTGCCGGATGCCACGATCCCGTGAATGTCAACCGGGCGGCCTTCGTACCAATCGGCGGCGGCTTTGTCATTGCTCAATCCTGCAAATGCATTGGCATTGACGGCCGCCAGTGCATGGTTTTTTTTAAATAAATCTATTGGTTGTGTTAATTGGCTTTCTGCGGGGCCGGGACCATCAGGATCTTCACCCGGAAGCGAAAAAACCTCCAACCCGTCATTGAGATCAACCTTGAGGAAATAAATTCTGAGCGGCCGAGGATCCGACCGGATTTCAGTCCAGCAGATCAGAGACCCGGGATGATCCGGGAATATATCCTGATTAACCTGGCAGAACCCGCAGCAGGAAATCAGAATCAGGCAGAATATTCTTAATATTCTCTTCATGTAGCTCACTCGAAGTCCCGATATCTTATCACTGCAATTTGGAAGCGAGCGAATTTTCTGTTCTGCCGGCACATCCCGGATGTACAATCCTGCCCAATGTAAACAGCGAGGCTGCTGAGCTTTAATTAACTCATGCCGATGCGAGGAAGCCCGCATATACCCATGGAGGCTGGCAACGGTGGAATATCGACCTTGGACCTGGGAAATTCCCAAAACCACTACGGATATGCAGCACAAAATCAATCGGCAGGACGCATTCGAAAGAGTCAGCGGCCAGGCGGTATTTACAAGAGATGTGGATCTTCCCGGCATGCTCTATGCCAAAATCCTGCTCTCTCCTTACGCGCACGCACGAATCAAGAGCATTGACACGAGCAAAGCCGAAGCTCTCGTTGGTGTGAGGGACATCCTTAAATACGATGATCCGGATATTGAATTCGATAACGAGACCCTGCCCGGCTTCGAAGTTTCGCGCAATTACAACCTCCTGACTTTGCCTCGAACTTCCGAGTTCTACTCGCACCCGATGGGGGTGGTGGTGGTAGCGGACACGGAGGAAATATGCGACCGAGCGCTGCGGCTCCTGAAAATAGAATGGGAAGAACGGCCGTTTATCCTGGACATGGAAGAATCCCTCAAGCCGGATGCTCCGAAGATCATGCCAGAAGTGAAGTTTACGAACCGAAGTGCCAAAGAGCCCAATACGGTTCTGACCGACCGCCAGCAATTTGGCGATGTTGAAAAGGGTTTTGCGGAAGCCGACAAGGTGATCGAATATACCATCACTCGCGCCCGGAATACGCCGGCAGGAGTTGAGCCCATCGTATGTGTCGCACAATGGCGAGGGGATTTCCTGGACGTCTGGGTTCATCATCAGGATCTTCCGCAGGCTGCACTTACGACTCCAAACACCGTACGTGAAAAGCCCAGATCTCCTCTTGTCGAATGGACCAAGCTTACCGTCACGATGCCCTACCAGGGCTCGTGGTACGGCGGCTTCTCATGGCTGTCCTACTCTTACGCTTTTATCCGGCTCACGGCGATTCTGGCAAAAAGAGCTGCCGGAAAACCGGTGAAATTGCTTTGGGACGAAAGCGGTTATTATTGCGGAGGCGATGATGCCGGAACCTACAAATGCAAGGTGGGCGCAAAGAAGGATGGCACTATTACAGCGGTGCAGTGGCATATGCTTGGGATAAGAAATCCGGCCATGGAGAAGTCGCACGTAGCCACCAAGATCCCCAATATTCTCGGCACTCAGGAATGGGCTTTGATCAACAAGGGCCATTCCATGTGTTTCCGGCATGGAACCCATACCTGTTGTCCTCATAATGTAATGTTCGCCCGAGTTGCCGCGGAAATGGGACTGGACCCGACAGAGGTAGCGCTGAAAAATGACGGCTGCAATGGACATGACTGGGAGTGGGTAACACGCTACCAGAAGGAAAATGGTTTTCCGCAGAGATGGAGTCTCAAGGAAGTAATTGATAAAGGCAAGAAGGCCATCGATTGGGACAAGAAATGGCACCCGCCGGGAACTAAGAAGCTCGCCAATGGAAAAATGCATGGTCTCGGTTTCATACATGTGAATGAGTGGCATTGGCACGCGCCCATCCCGGGGATTTCCTTTGCCTGCGTTACGCTGCGCAACGGGAAAGCCGCCATTATCGCGGCGCGCTGCGATATGGGAGTCGACACGGAGTCCGGCGCGCGCCTTGCTGTGGCCTCGGAGGCCGGGCTCAAATATGAAGATACCGTTATCCAGGAGCGCCGGTCCGATAATACTAATTATCACTTCTGGCAGCCGGGTGGTTCCTTTGGAACAGGCTACATCACTACGCAGCTGATTCTTGCCGCGAGGGAGTTGAAGAAGAAAATTCTGGAATATGCCACAATCCCGAAACCGGGCTTGTATACCAGTCCGGCTCAGCCCCCCCACTTCCCCAACAGAAAACCGGAAGCGCTGGATATCAAAGACAGCATGGTTTTTGAGAAAGCCAATCCAAGCAACCGCAAGACAGTGAGAGAAGTAGCGGATGCGTTTTGGGCGATTGATCCTCCGATCTTCCATCCGCCCGCCGGCACTTTATATGGATTGACCTCTGACGGGAAACCGGATTCCGAGCTTTATGCAATGGCCAGACAGGCTCATTTCATAGAGGTCGAGGTGGATGTTGAAACCGGCATAGTGGGTGTGACCAATATCGTCTGCGTCAATGACGTGGGGCACTTGTTCAATCCGGAGGGCGCGTACGCACAGCAATATGGAGGCGCGGTTATGGGGCTGGGCAGAAGCGGCACCGAAGAGCATGTCTTCTGCCCAAAAACAGGCGTCGCTCTCAATTACGATCTGATTGGATATCACATTGGGACAATGAACGACTATCCGGACGTGCAATGCCTGATCAATGAGAGCCATCTGGGTTACGCCGCTTATGGCGCGTACGGGATCGGCGAGAATATCGGCGCAAGTATGTCGGGAGTTACTGTTTCCGCAATATTCAATGCAACAGGCAAATGGGTTTTGGATTATCCCACAACTCCGGAAAGAGTTCTTAAGGCGCTCGGGAAAATATAAAGCAACTCGAAGACTCAAAATAAAAATATATGCAGAGTAATAGAAGAGACTTCATTAAAAGTGCCGGTTCATTTGCAGGTAGTGCTGCTTTAACAACCTCGGCTGCGGAGAGGGTCAAACTAACATTGCTTGATCCGACCGGTGCCCAGGAGATCACGCATCTCTTTGCCGCGCGATTGCCGGACTTAAACGGAAAAATGATTGCCGAATTGGCGGTGGATCCAACAAAATGGCAGCCGCACCGAACAATGCCCTATATTGAAGAGCTTCTGAAAAAGCAATTTCCTACAATCAGGTTTATCCCGATGCAAGAATTCCCGATGGGAATTCAAGTCAGCGAGGATCGCGTCATAAAGCAGGTTGCGGCACGCAAACCCGATGCTGTTGTCATCGGGAATGCAGGCTGAGGGTCGTGTTCTGCGGCCAGCGGAGCTGCCGCTGCAAAACTCGAAAAGCTTGGGATCCCCACTGTCATAATCCAGCGCAAAGAATTGATGTCAGCGACCCGCCAGGCGATTATGGGGCAGGGCCTTCCGCCCGAAGCACCCTGGGTTGTTTTTGAATATCCTCTGTTCTTGGTCGACAGCGATTTGACTCCGATCCGAGAGAAGTATGCCGAGATCGTGGACAGGCTGACGAAATGGCAGCCCAAAGACAATAGGAAAGGTGTGTTCAACAAAGCGCCGGTGGAAGTCAGCGGCAGCAATTATGAGGATGCGCTTGCCAGGGCTAACTACCTGTTCCTGCAAAATAATTGGGGAGACGGACTGGCAATTTTCCCGCCGACGAAAAGTCGTGTCGACTGGATCCTGACCGGCACGGATCACAATCGGAAGGAGACGGTGGGGGGCGGTTCCGGCAAAGTGGCGCCTAAAGAAGGCATTCTCACCTATGAAGTGCTTGCAACCTGCATGGCTATGGCGGGCGGCCGTCCGGAATACATGCCGGTTGCCGAGGCCGTGTGCAGGACGATTATCGAGAAGCAAAACACTCTGATGACCAGCTCCGGCGGAGCTTATCAGGGAGTGTGTGTAAACGGACCCGTTGCGAAGGAACTCCGGCTGAACTCGAGGTTCAGCCTTTTCGGTCCCGATCCGAAACACCCTGCCGGAGGCGCGATCGGCCGCTGCATTTCCCTCGTCCTCATGAATGTCGGCGGCCATGTCGCCGGCCAGGGGACTATCGCCGAATATGGGGAAATGCGTTTCACCGGCCTCTGCTTTGCGGAAAACGAAGACAGCCTTCCCAATGGTTGGACGACATTCGCCGAGGAGAAATACAATCGCGCTAAAGGAACGAATTCCGCCACATTCTTCATCACGTTCATCGGCGGCTTGCGGCCCTTCGTGCACCGGGGGGCTGGCGATGAGCCCAATTTTGAGACCGAAATGCAGGAAAGCTTTTTCCGCGCAGCCAATGTCATGAAGAGCGTCTGGACCGCAAATCACAGCCCTTCACAGGGCATGCCCGGGATCATGTTCTACAATTCAATGATCTGCCGCAATATGGCCGGCATCGGCTGGACTAAAGATAAAATCAGGGCGCGGCTGGCGGAACTGCTGTTCGTCACGCCAGAGGAAATCAAAGATCGGACGGATATCCAAAGGACCGCGGCAGCCGCTAAAGTGGATTTTTCGAAACTCCCGGCGCGAATTCCATTGATGACCAATCCCCTGAACATCAATTTCGTTTGCGCCGGAGGTGATCATCCATCGTTGGCCATGTGGCTGGCCGGCGTCACGCTTTTGGGAAACATTGAAATCCAGCTGCCCAAGAATTGGAATGCTTTGATTGCCAAAGCCGAAGAAGATCTGGGCCCTATTTCCGCGATCTGATTTGGAGTGCGGCAGCTTGTCCCGAGTTGCTTTGGATTTCCCGGCATGTCTCCCCACTTCATCCTTGGGCTCTCGAATAGAAATGCCTATAATCAAATGTGTTTTTGCGGATAATGCCGGGGATGCGTAACTCTGAACGGTGGATCGTGCATACCTCCGAAACCCACGAGCGAAACGATAGGAGCCTACATCATGCGCATTACTAACCAGATGATTGACCAAGCATACTCGGACTGCAAAGCGACTTGCGGGGGTGTGCGAAATGACTACTTTGGGCTGCTATATATTCAGCATGAGTATGATGTGCCGTGTGAGGAAGCAATTCGGCAGGTTGCCTTCGGTGGCAACGATTATGGCATCGACGGCTTCTACTTCGACAAGGTCAAGCGGAATCTCTACCTCTTTCAGTTCAAATACTCTGAATCCCATCAGCAGTTTAAGGCCTCGTTTTAGCGACTAATTAACGCCGGGATGGAGTACGTCTTTCACGCAAGTGGGCAAAACAGGCAGCAAAATCAACTTCTCCAGCAGATCAAGTCGTGCTTACTTGAGAACACGGCTGTCATTGATCGTGTGCTGATTCATTTTGTCTACTTAGGTGATCCTCAAAGTGCGGAGCAAAGTCCGGTTCTTGATAAACTGCGGGAAGATCTCGAAAACAAAAAGTATCTCATCGAGGCTGCACTCGGTCGAACTGTGCCATTGGTGATTGAGTTTCGGTCTGCAACTTCAAAGAAGGTTGGCGGTTCGTCCAACGTCCGCAAGACATATGCTTATCCAATTCATCTAACGGACCACATCGAACGAAGCGGTTCCGCCGACGAATCATTGCACGTTGGATTTGTCCGTTTGGTCGATCTGTACGCCATGTTCGCGGACATGGGACAACGGTTCTTTGAACGGAATATACGGGCCTCACTACCGCCTGAGAGTACGGTCAATCGATCCTTGGATCGTGCATTTAGAAGCATCATTTTAGATGGCAAGGACTCCCCGCTTGCGTTTCCTTTCAATCACAACGGGGTTGCACTCTCTGCTGGAGCGCTCCACCATACTGACTCTGGATGGCGGATCACTGAGCCACGGCTTCTCAATGGTGCGCAAACGATCACCTCGTTTGCGCGTTTCCTAAAAGTGAATGAGGCGAATCCCAAGCTAATTGAGCACAATGAATCGCTTGAGGCCCTGACCGTATTGTGCCGTGTGATCACAGGTGGTTCGTCGGATTTCATCACTTCAGTGACAGTCAATAACAACCGGCAGAATTGGGTCAAGCCGTGGAATCTGCGTGCAAACGACATGATTCAACTAGAGCTTCAAGAAAAGTTCCGGGACGACGTGAACCTCTATTACGAACGCCAGGAGAAGGCATTCGATAATCTGTCGGATGAGGATTTAAAGGAGATGGAAGTTGCGCCCGGGAAGGCCATCGAGCTATTTAAGCTGGGGCGGACCTTCCTTGTCGTTGACGGAGATTTGGACAAACTCAATCGCTACCCAGAGGTCTTTGAGGACGATAAGCTTTATAGCCAAGTATTTTCAGAGGCGCGGAAAAAGGCAGACTCGCGCAAAATCGTCCTGTGCTGCAAATCAGAGCGCCGCCTCAAGCAGTTCCTGCGAGACATCCTCTCAATGGGTCAAAACAAGTACGAGTTCGTCAAGAGGGGGCGAAACCTGCTCTGGGCGTTGCTCTGCCAAGGGATGCTTAACGACCCGCAACTTGAAAAACGGGCCGAACAATGGGGGCAGACTCTAAGTGTCGAGTCGGATTTCATCGAATGGGTTTCTGGTATAGCCACGACGCGCTGCCGCATGATTCTCAAAGATCTCGTGGAGGATAAGGTTTACGCGGATAAAGTGGCCGAAGGCAATTTCAACTTCTTCCGAACGAATGCTACATACAAAAGAGCGATGGCGTTTGGGTATAAGCGTTTCAAATGGCTTGAGCGAACCCTGAAGTAACCTGCCTCCTCGTTGCAAACTGTACAGATTGAAACAACCGGCGGCGATTTGCCAGTTGCGGATTTTGATACGTAGTATTTAAGGGGACCTGGCCGATTGTGCAGTATTCCCCTCCTTTAAAGCATCCTACAAAATGGGCAATTATCTATACCAAATGGGAACCATCGCCTATTCAACATGTTGCCCAGTGACATAACCGCAGAAGATCAATCTTTCAAATGCACTATTTTCGGCTTGGCGAGTATAATCGTTGGGATGGGCTTTGGTGTTCTGACTTTTGCATTTGAGACAAGCATATGATTGACGAAAATAGCATTTTGGAGCTGCGAGACCGTATTGCTTCAGAGTTCCAGCCGCAACGCATCATCATGTTCGGCTCTTATGCCAATGGCACCCAAGCTGAGCATTCGGATCTCGATCTTCTAGTCATCATGAGATACGTTGGCTCCGGCCTAAGAAAAACCGTGGAGATTCTGAACCGTGTTAAACCGCAGATTCCCGTCGATCTGATTGTCAAAACTCCAGAGGAAATCGAAGAGCGAATTCAGGCAAACGATTATTTTTTGGCGGAAATCCTTCATAGCGGACGAGTGCTCTATGAAGCCACTGAGCAGCGAATGGGTGAGCAAGGCTGAGGGCGACTTTGCCACTGCAAGCCGGGAGATCCGCGTTCGGAAAGAGCCGAAATTCGACGCTGTTTGCTTCCATGCTCAGCAATGTGCTGAAAAATACCTCAAGGCGCTTCTTCAGGAAGCAGAAGTTCAATTCGGCAGAACGTATCATCTTATTGCCCTTCTTGATCTCCTCGTGTCCAATTTCCCTTCCTGGGAGCTCTTGAGGCCACAACTGCAAAACCTCAATGCCTACTCTGTCTCGATTCGCTATCCTGGAGAATCAGCTGACAAAACTGCCGCGCGCGAAGCCTTGAATCTTGCTGCTTCAATCCGCGAGGAGGCACACAAGACCCTTGGTATCCAAACTCCAAATTAGACGAGGTTTTCGAGGCGGACTACTCTCCTATCCTTGCGCAGGAAGCGGTGAACTTCGCCGCCAAGCGCTCGATCCGATCCGTCGGGATGCGATGCCAATGCCGCTCCGGAGGGAATCCCGTAAAGAACGGATCCCACCGGGGCCAGCCGTGCAAGTGCTTGCAGTTCCTCCCAATCGTCTTCATCGTGAGTGTCGCAATAAACCGGGGCAATTCCAATGCAGGGGAAAATCTCTGCGCTCGAGTCGTCTTCAGGATCGCGCCAGCGAACCCAGCCTTTTGAAAGCATGATGCTTCCGGCAGACGCGCCCACGAAGAGCTTCCCTTGTTGATACTGATCCTGGAGAAATTCGATCATATCTTTTTCCGCCAGGATTCTCATCCCCTCCTCCACGTCACCGCCGCTCATGAACACGATAGGGCAATCTTCAATCACACGCATGGATTTCTGCTGATTGGACCGGGAACTACACAACGGAGCCGGCCTCACTTCGCCCGCCCCCGCTTTGCGAAGCATTCCCGTTAACATGGTTCGGAAGATCGGATTATCTCCCGATGCCGCCCCGATATATGCGATGGAAGGTTTGACGATGGAGCTCGATCGCAAAACTTCCTGGATCAGAGGATCCGGACCGCGCCGTGTGACGGAGCGGCGTCCGCCCGCCAGGAGAAATACCGGCTTGCATTCAGCGGCGTTCTTCCGATTCATTCACAGGCCCTTTTGTGAAGAAGCGCAGATATCGAGCGGGAAATGCCGTTTTGCCAGAAGAAATTTTCCTGAACTTTCGGTCGGCAGCGTGTAAACATTTTCCACCTGTATATCGATCCCATCGCCAAGAAGAGAATGAAGCGCATCCCGGGCATTGCTCCGAACCGCCTCGGCAGGTCGACTGCCACCGGCCATCAGGCGCAACCGGACCCGTTCGGGCGATTCCTGATCGAGCCGATATTCGTCGATTCCTTCCACTGAGGCGATCGTCTCATCCAATTGCCTGTGGGTCACAGGCCGGTTTTGAGCCGCGAGGAAAAGGCTGATGAGCCGTCCCTCTATGGATGATAAAGTCATGCCAAAATTGCGGCCGCACGGGCAAGGACCAGGCGATACGCGGGCGAGATCTCCGATTTCAAACCGGAGCAGAGGAAACCAGCGGTTACCGAATGTAGTGACAAGAATACGCCCGATGCTTTGATCCTCGATACCTGTTAACGGAACTAAGTCCACGCGGCAGAAATCGCTGTTCTGGTGCAGGCGTCCGTGCTCGCATTCCATAAATACATAGCCGGCTTCAGTGGCGCCATACGAACTTGCAATTGGCGAGGAAAAAACTCTCCGAATGTCGCGCAGCTGCAAAGCCGATGGGAATTCGTATGTCAGGGTTATCAGGCCGGGTTGAAATACAGTTTTGCCTTCGCGCCAGGCCCACCGGGAAATGCGCGCCAGCAGGGAGGGATTGGCCTCGATCACCGCAGGAGAATAGTCTGCCAGTTCTTCAATAATTCTCAATTCGTGCGCGGCCGGCCATTCCGCGGGGCTTCCGTATTCGTTGAGGAAAAGGTAGTTCCGCAGAATCCTGTCTTCGCGCTTGACCTGGGCGCCCTCGCTGAGCGGCCCGACCGAAAGAGCGCTGGCGAGGATGGCTTCGCGGTGCGAGCCTGTGCAAACGCCGGCAGCATGCGAATTGAGCCCCCATGACGCGCGTTCGCAATCATTCCACCAGCTCTGGTTCCAGATATTGGTCAAGGACTCATCCGCTGTTCCGCTCGTCTTTACAAAGCTTATCTCGTTCCGGGCAAGTGCTGCATCCAGATCCAGTCCTTGCGGGACCACGCCATGAGGGAAATGTGCGCGAATGTCAGGTTTGCCAAGTGCCGGAAGTGCGGCATAGCGCGCATTCACAGGGGCGCTTTCTCCGGGATCGAAAGATCGCCAGTCCCGGTACATGGGCGTGAGGTTTAATGCAATATCGAGTGTTTCAATGCAACGTGCCCGGTAAGCTTCAGATTCGGGCCGGGATGAAATGTCAGGCATGGATGAGACGACCAATGAAGGTCAGGCCGGCCCGGAAAGGCCGGCCTGAATGATGAGGAGATTGAAGTCTTACTTTTTAAATTGCGCTATTGTCGAAGTGAGAAGGGGTTTCTGATCGGGACGCAGCTTAAAAACCTTGGCAATCTGGACCGGATCGATCATCGCCCGCAGTATGCATGCCAGCCCTTCGGAAGCGCAGAAAAGATATACATTTTGCGCAATTGTACCGACGTTGGCATAGGACCAAAGCGGACCGACATCTTCTCCTCCATACTTCATTCCCTTGGTCTTAGCCATATCGGCAACATAAATAAGGCTCACGGGCGCCGTCTTCGCAAAATCCTGTTTCATCCCCCCCCCGGCCTGACCTTCAAGCCCCGAGGTCGCCCGCACATCCTCTTTGGAAATAACCTTCAGGGCCTGTTGTTTCGGGTCATAAATAAACAGGCCATCGGCAGTCGTTACATAGATATCAATGTTTTCCCAACCCGCCGCGGAAGGAGCTGTTTGGTGCCCATCGGGCCGATTCACGCCATTGGCTGCCCACAACAGATTTGAAAGAGTCTGCAACGATAGTTTTTGTTCCGGGCCAAAATTCCCTCTGGTGCTCTGCCTTAAATTTAATGAATCCATCAAGGGTTTGCCGCCCGTTTTTTGAGGCGCCGGCAGCTTTATTACTTCTTCCTGCGCCAATGAAAGGCAAGGAATCATCAATAATAATAAGGCTGTTGTCAGAACCACAATCACTAAGCTCTTCATGATAATTCTCCTCTCCGCTAACGGATATTTCCTATCTCCAGATGTCCTGGGCGTTTCTACTATGGGCAGAACTGTACCTGTAATTGCGCCTTTGTTGTACCACTTTTTATAGAAGCGCCATAGCGAAATTGACATCCGCTGAACCGGGCGCGGAGTGCGCGGAATGCGCGGAATGAACGGAATACGCGCATAAGTCGGTGTGTTCCTCGTCCCAACAGGTTAATGAGCCGATTCCCGTGGGGAATTGAGCATTAGATATCAGGCCGGCATGGGCTTTGGAGCGCTTTTCGGCTGCATAGCCGATGCCGGGATTAAGGGGATCAAGCTTATTTATATGAAATGATCTGCTTTTCTAGCCGGCTTGCAGGTTGTTCATGGACTTATCGTGCCAGCGCAGCATGAGCGCAATAGCTGTAATGCTTCCTATCAGGGCGAGCGCCATGTCTTCTTGGGTGTCCCAGGGATCGCCCTGGCTGCCGAGAAAAGCGTCGGCCTTCTCGCCTGTCCACACGGCTGCCTGCCATTCAAACAGTTCATATACAGCGCTGATTGCGAGACAGATGCAGACAATTATGAAGCCAAGCCATGGTCCTTTCTTGAGCACGCCACGCCTGAGCAGCACTTCGCGGCTGATCAAGGCGGGAACAAATCCCTGCATGAAATGCCCTACCCGGTCGTAATGGTTTCTTGCCAAATGAAATGCATCGCGGATCCAGTTGAAGAGCGGCACCTGGGCATAAGTATAATGACCGCCAATTGCCAGGATGATAGCATGTGCCAGCATGAGGCAGCATACGAGCCGGCTGAAATAAAAGCTCTGATAAATGGACAGAAGAATGGCCGAAATTATAAAAATCGGCACCACCTCCAGAAACCAGGTGAACCGATCCGCCGGATGCCATCCGGACCAGATCAGGGAAATAATCAGAATAAGCCACAGGCTTGCGTGAAAATTCCGGTCCTTGTTGTTCATATTCATGGCCTCTTCCCGGCAGTAGAAAAAGCTTGAGCCTTTGAGCTTTTGAGTTCTGGAGTTATTTACACCAGAACTCAAAGCCCCAAAGGCTCAAAGCCACGCGGCGAGACGCCGCGTCAACATTTCTTTCTTACAACTGATGGATTTCCCCGGTTTCCTTGTTCTTCCAATACCCTCTCAGCTCCAGCGGCCAGTTAAACTGGATCGCCCCGGGACAGGGACAATCGTTGGCGCAGCAGCCGCAATACCAGCATTCTTCAGGATGCAGGATGATCGGCGGTTTTCTTTCCTGAGGATGAGGTATGTAAACGTCTATCTGGCATGTTTCCACACAGATGTTGCACCCGGTGCATATTTCCGGATTAAATATTACCGGGGTGTTCGGTGTAGTTATGTTTGGAATGGCGAATACTTTTTCCTGAGACACGTTTTCCTCCTATTTCCCTTTATACACACCCGTGTAGTCTTTGTTGTGAGCCTCGTATTGTTTTTTCATGTCGCCCCAGAAGTTCTGAGGGCGATCCCCAGTCTTCACCTGATTATTTTCCAGTTTTATCGTCAGGAACTTGTTCCACTCGGGCGGATCGACCACCGGAAAATCGATTCTCTGGAAATTCAGCGGAATACTGCTGGCCTTGCGTGTCATTGAAGCCTGAATAATGATTTTCGCATATTCCAGCATGCTGAGATCTTCAAGACTGCGCATCAGCTTGTGAGGATCCAGAGCGAAAAGCCGGGGAACCGATTCCATCTCGATTTTTTTCAGGGCATTCAGCCCTATATTCAGGAGAGATTCGGTTTTATATTCACTGACATAATACTGCATCGCACGCGCGATGCC
Source organism: Acidobacteriota bacterium (assembly GCA_023265215.1). Lineage (GTDB taxonomy): Bacteria > Acidobacteriota > UBA6911 > UBA6911 > UBA6911 > UBA6911. Next base: position 11,276 of record JAHFUH010000019.1, on the reverse strand, counting down.
GGCGTGCAGTTCTTTCCACTCGATCCCGCTGCTGCGTTTCACCGGCGCGTAGACTCTGGTTTTTTCAGCTTCGATCTGATCCCGAGACAGCCTGGCATGGCCGGTTTCGCGCGCGTAGGCTGCAGCCTTGCGTCCGGCATATCTGCCGGTTGCGGCGGCGTGGCTGTGGTCCTCGGGGGCGAACATCTGTGTCCCGGCGGCATAAAGCCCGTCCAGCGAAGTCTTCAAATTCCAGTCCACCAGCAGGCCTCCGCCATACCCGACATCCCGCCATTGAGGCAGGCTCTGGCCCTCGATGAACTTGTAGCTCTGGAGCTGGTCCCGGTTTATATCAAAGCCTCCCTTTTCGAGAGTATCGATGATGATCCGGGTCGTGGATTCTTCTCCCAGCATCAGTTTCCAGGTGGCCCTTCTTTCAACTTCAGGCATGGAAGGGAAATCGCCGTAGAAAGGCAGCTCATACTTCCCGTGCATGATTCCTTCGCGGATTTTTGCCTCAACTCCGGGCGCCGGCACCATAGCGCCTGCGTCAACCCAGCCCTGTATAGGGTAGGGCAGTCTCGTCCCCTTTGCATCCACAAGAGGGACATTTTCATAGCTTGCGTCACCCGCCCCGCTGTACCACTTGTGTTTGAGGCCGGTTGCAATCATGACCATCCCGGTGCCTTCCATCTTCGTCAGTTCTGCACCGGCCTTCCAGGCCATGATTGTTCCGTCACCCGACATCGTGCGGGAATGCATGCTGGAATATCCGCCCAGCTCCATGCTCATCAACCACAGCGAGCCGCCGCCGGCGGTCGAAAGAATAGTCGATTTGGATTTAAAGATCAGGAATTCTCCGGTGCGGCTGTTGAGGCCGGTGGCCCCTACGACACGAGCACCCTGAATTCCGCCCTCAGTCAGAAGGCTGGTTCCCATCACGCGGTCGAAAATTTTGACCCCAAGCCGTTTGCATTCCTTTTTCAGCGCCGGTTTAAAGGTGCTTCCCCAAACACGTATCACAACATTGTTCCGTTTTTCCGGCGGATTGAAATTGGGCTCTCCCATTCTTGGATCCGGCAAATAGCTGTGGATCGTGCCGTAACGAGGAGAGATCATGAATTTGGTTTTGTCATCCCTGCCTTCAGCGCCGGCATATTCGTCGCTAATGTCTCTTATTTTTCCGCCCATTTGTTCCATTTCGAGCAGAGTATCGTAGTCCTCCCGGCACTGGATTTGTATGCCAATGCCGTTGCTGTAAGGACGGCCGGCCATATGATGAGCCCAATCATCCGGGGATACTCGCGAAAGAGGATTGGCAGGAGCATCACACCAGTGATCGCATCCCGGACCTCCGGCGCCGCTCCTGACAGTGTCGCCCTTTTCCACTAAAACCACATTCAAGCCTTGCCTTGCGGCGCTGATAGCAGCCCAGCAGCCGGCAATTCCCCCTCCGATCACCAGGACATCGGCTTCGATTTCCTGCTCCTGGCCAAACCGGACGGGATAAGGCCAAATCGGCGGCTGACCTTCCTCCTTCAAATATTCATGCCACGTAGTCATTTTAGCGACCTCCTTTAGGAAGAGATGGATACCTGCCCATGCTTATGCAGATGATGGCTGGCACGGATCATATGAAAATGAATTTTTGGAGTCAAGTTAATGATTTTCCGGCAATAATGGTTAAAGTCTGCTGAAAGGAGATTGTGAGGATGATAACGGATCTGGAGGAGCGGTTGAGAGAAAAAGCGGGTGTCCGCCGTATTGTTACCGGTAACAGGGATGGGAAATCTGTTGTGATAGATGATGCGGATATTCCGGCGCAAGAGCTGCTAGGAGCAAAAATTTTTGAACTATGGGAAACCATGGGAATTCCTGCCATGCCGGTTGATCGCGAAAAATGCAAAACTCCACTCCGATTCAAAATGCCGGCACACCCGGGGGATACTCGATTGCGATTGACGGTGATACCTCCGGATAAACAAATGCAGGGTTCCGGAATGCATATAACCAGGTCGGTCGATTACGACCTCGTCCTTTCCGGGGAGCTTTGGATGGAACTCGATGATGGGTTCCTCTCTCTGAAACCAGGCGATTGTGTCATACAGAACGGCACACGACACGCCTGGCACAACCGAAGTGCGCAAGATTGCATCCTGCTCTCCGTTTGCATCGGGACCAAACGGAATTACGAATAACGAATTACGAATGGGAACACACTTCTAGAATATTGAAAATATTATTCATAGTTTCCATTGACTAAAGCAAAGACAAGTCTTATAGGTACAACAATACAGTTTATGGGATTGGATTAGTGACTTTTTAATTTGAGTGAGGGGGGCAAATGAACAAGCGTGGAGCAGGTGGACTCATTCTGGTGTTTTCGATTGTTTTTTCATTGTTTGCTGCGATTCCGCAGCTGGTTTTGGCTCAGGCCGGCAAAGGCATTGAGCTTTATAATCTAGGATTGTCCAATCTATCCCAGGAAAAATTCAAAGATGCTCTCGATGCATTTTTGCAATCAAAAAATAGCCGGACCGGGAAAGCAAATCCTAGTGATGGCCAAATTCAGATAGCCTTAGCGCGTGCCCGCTTGGGATTGAAGCAGTATGATGAAGCCTGGAAGAATCTTGAAGCTGCGCGGCTGGAGAATTCCAACTCTTCCGAAGTCTTCCTGTATCGAGGCGTTTTTTATTTTCAGCAGGAAAAGTACCGGGAAGCCAGAAATGAACTGGATAAGGCAATCAGCCTGAATAAAAAAGAAGCCTACGCTTATTATTATGAGGGACTTGCTCATTACCACCTGGGAGAAGCGGCAAATGCGGTGGAGGATCTCAAGACTTTTGTGAGCCTGGATCCCGATGCCCCTGAAGTCGAGAAGGCAACCATACTGATCAAGCAGCTTTGTTAATTACTCGGATGCGATTGCAAAACATTACGGATTTCATAGATCTCACGGATTCTGCTTTCGGTGAGATCTATGGAGTCTTATTTTAAGCTCTGCCTACAAATTCTCCCGTCTGAGTGCTGACGCGCACGGCCTCGCCTTCTTTAATGAACAGCGGCACCCGGACCTGCAAACCGGTTTCGAGTGTTGCAGGCTTGGTCGTTCCCCCGGAAGCTGTATCGCCGCGCAATCCCAACTCGGTGGAAACAACCTTCAGCTCCACGAACGGGGGCAGTTGCATGGAGATTGGAACTTCATTGTATTTCCGCACCTGCAATGAGACGCCATCCTTCAGGTAGAGTCGATCGTCGCCAAGCTGTTCGGCGGTCAAAGAAAACTGCTCGTAGCTTCCCTCGTCCATGAAATAGAATTCTTCCCCATCAGAATACAGAAATGTAGCTGGAGTAAGGACAACGTCCGGTTCCTGAAATTTTTCACTGGTTTTGAAGCTTTTCTCCAGCACCGCATCTGTGATCAGATGCCGGAGCTTTGTGCGCACCATGGTTGATGCACCACGCGCGCTTGGAGTGGCGAAAAAAACTTCCATCACGGTGTACGGTTGCCCGTCAACCTCTATGAGCATTTTTCGCTTCAGTTCATTTGCGCCTATTAACGCCATTCATTACACCTCGGCAAATATAAAAAACGCCACGGATTTCGCGAATTTAAACTACCATGAAATCGCCGAAATTCGTGGCGTTTTGACTTCCGTCTTCTGGCTTCCGGCTTCCTATTTTGCAGCGAAATCATACTACAGAAATTAAGATTCTCCACATCCTTAGAGCGCCTGCTTCAGTATGTGGATGAGTTCCTCAGCCGTAAGCTGAATTGGGTTTCCTTTCATGCTGCTGGACTTTTGCGCTTTGGCGGCAATTTCCGGCAACTCATTTTCGGTCAGTTCGAATCCGGATAGGGGCGGTATGGACAACTCAGCGCAGGTGGCATATATCCATTCGGCGCCTTCTTTGGCTTGGGCGGAAGATCTTCCGGTCAACAGCCGGGCAATTTCATCATAGCGCGGAAGCGCGGGCGAATTTTCGGATCGGGCGTTCAAAGCCCGGAGGTTCGCCTCAACTACAAAAGGCAAAAGGCGGGCGCACGCGATTCCGTGAGGAATGGGGAACATCCCACCCAAGGGAGCGGCGAAGCCGTGAACTGCGCCCAAGCCGGCATTCGCAAGTGCAAGACCTCCGAACAAACTGGCGAGAGCCATATTTTCGCGCGCCTCGGCATTGCCGCCGTCATAGTAGGCAGGGCGTAACCATAGTGCCACCCGGCGAATGCCCTCGCGACAAATGGCATCCGTGAGGGGATTCGCGGCCTTGGAAACGAAAGGCTCGATCAGCTGTGTAAGAGCGTCCATGCCGGTGCTGGCTGTGACGGGAGCGGGGAGCGAATAGGTCAGGACAGGATCAACCACAGCCAGCAACGGAAACATGCGAGGGCTGCGCAGGCTGACTTTGACGCGATGCTCCGGAGAGGAAAGCACTGCGTTGCGCGTGACTTCGCTGCCCGTGCCCGCCGTAGTCGGGATGCAGATGCACGGAGCGCATGCCTGCGCCAGCGGATTGCCGCCTCCGACGACTTCGAGATAGTCAAGCGGATCGCCCGGATTGGTCATAAGCGCTGCAATAGCTTTCGCTCCATCCAGGGCGCTTCCTCCGCCGTATCCAATTACAACTTCACATCCCGCCCTTTTCGCAACCCGGATTCCGTCCAGAACTCCAGGGATAGTCGGCTCGCCGAGAGTGAAGAATTGTGTGCATTCTATATCTTGTGCGCGCAGGTCCCGGATCAAAAAATCCAAGCTTCCCAGAGGATCGCTGGACACGATCAGGGCCCTGCGACCCAGGCCAGCCGCAGCAGAAGCGGCCTCATGAACTTTACCCGGGCCGAATACGATTCTGGTGGCAGTGGCAAATTCGAAATTCATCATCGAGCCTTTGAGTTTTTGAGTTACTCTAGAGTAACTCAAAAACTCAAAGGCTCGAAAAGAATCGTGCTTTTCGTGTGGGGTCGTGGTTGAAACTACGTTAAACAGCTATCGAAATCCATTAGGAAAGAGGCACGAGATAGGGACGCTTCTTTATTTTTAGGAGATCCGGATGAAAAAAACAGCGGTTCATAAATTGATATTCCTCAGCCTTGCGCTGATCTTCGGCTTTTCCATCGCACAGGCGCAAACGCCATGGGCCACTCTGGATGCACCGCCGGCCGGCGTGGCGCCTCCCGGAGAAGTGCTCCGCCCGGGTCACCTGGGACGACAGATCGGCAACACCGAGCTCATGATCCATTTCTATCACGATCTTTTGGGCTTGGGTCTTCTCGGGCCTCGGGAGCGGGCTCGTCCTTTCGGCAGCAAAATAACCGGGCCCGCGCTGCTGGAGTTCGTACAACTGGCAACGGGTGTTCCAAATCCGATGGAGGCAAGAAACCGCGCCGTCATCCTTCCGATTCCCGGAACTTCGGCAGGCAAAGGCTCAGAAATGACCATCGAAGCAATTGAGATAAAAAACATCGAATCCCGGCCATACAAGCCCGCCATGAGCGATCCCGGTATGTCGCACCTAAAACTGATCGTGCGGGATCTGGATAAAACTCTGGCTGTTCTTAAGGATGAATTGACTCCGATCATTACGGTCGGCGAAAAACCTCTAACACTGGAGAATTATCCCGGCATCGCGGGAAAAATTCGCGCGATATTCGTGCGGGATCCGGATGGCTACCCGGTCGAATTGATGGAAGTGAATCCTCCCCCGGCTTCAACCGCTCCTCCAGAGAGCAATATTCTCGGCACCCGCGTTGCCATGGTGGTGGACAATCTTGAAACCACATGCCGCTGGTTTCAGAACCTGGTTCCTGCCCTCCAGTTCTGGTTGAATCCCAATTTGATGGGCGACAAAACATATTCGGATCTGACCGGAGCACCCGGGCAATTCCGCATAGCCATGGCGCTGATTTCCGGCTCTCCGGTTGTCATGGAATTCATTGAGTACAAAGACCACAATAAAAAATTTGTTCGCCCCCATATTCAGGATCCGGGCTCAGCCCACATTCTGTTTATGTCCAAGGATGTTGATATTGTAATGCCGCGTATGAAGGCTGCCGGGATAAAGACGGTAGGGGGTACTAACGCGCCTGTTTTCATTGGCCCGACGACCCGATCGTTTTTCATCACGGACCCGGATGGATTCTGGGCGGAATTCATGGATAACGGCGTAAAGAAACAACCATAGGCTGCTTCACATCGCATCGTTCGAAGGGCCGGGACGTCTACGAGCTTCGAGTCTTTGTGCCTTGGAGTTCACTCCAAAGCACAAAGACTCAAATGATGACTGCGCCCGGTGAGCAGGTTCGTCAGCGGCTAATTGTATTAGTACCAGCTAGACCCACGGCCTATGGCCGTGCGACCCTGACAGGCTAAGCCGTTCCGGCGTGCCGTCGATTAATTTGTCAACAAAGAACGAAAGAACTTCGGGATTGGGTCGCTATCGGGGTCCAAATCAAGAAAAACAATCTCCAATAGATACTCCATTATTTTGCCACCAGTTTCAAATGCCGACCCCGATACCGACCCCGACCCCGACCCCGAGAGTCACGGCGAATCACCCCGCTGTGCGCTGACTGCGGGACACAATTGACACTGGGGGTAAAGGTGTTGTGAAAACAGCCCGGAGATTCATTTTCAGCGCTGCGTTCAACGCCTTCGGCGTTGACTGCAGCGCCGAAGGCGTTGTCTCCTGGCCACTTTGACAATGCCGTAACGCAGCCAAAACGAAGCTTGCCCCCAGTGTCAAGTGTGTCCCGCAGTCAGCGCTGTGCGGGGCAGGCCAAAGCCACGCTTTCTAGGCGTGGTCGATTACTAATCCGCTGAGCGACGCTGATACCCGCTGATTGACCACTTTTTTGTTGAGAACATTGCCGTTCATGCACATCCAATCATTTGTGTTGTACCGAAATTGGTCTTCAGCAAACGGCCCTCAAGGTGATCCAAAAGCAGTTTCCGGCTGAACCTGAGTGCTGAATTCTTCATTGTCCGTTTCCGTTCGCCGGAGGATTGTTCTATGAAGCGATTCAATGACATGTTTATTTCTTCGATATTTTCGGATCCGGAGGCATTGGCCTTAAATCGAGTTCGGGAACAGACGCGAAAGATGGAAGCCAGGATGCTTTCAGTCTTTATCCATGCCGCTTGTTTGAGCTTGGCATTTTTTATGATTCACCAAGTTCACAAAGCTCTTCCCCAAAACGGCACTATGGTGTTTTTGAACAATCCCGTAATTTTGCCTTTTGAACTTGAAGGCAGCAACGGTGGGGGTGGAGGCGGCGGAGGGAAAAAACAGCCCGCTCCGGCGGCGACCGGGAGCATGCCTGCAGCATCACGCCTTCAATTGATACCTCCGGATCCGGAAAATCCCAAACCGCTTTTGCCGGCAGAAGATCTTCTTGCGCTGCTGCCAACCATTCAAATGCCCATCGATATTGTTCGGGATCTGTCGTTGGCAATCGGCGTTATGGGACCTCCGAATGGATCGACGTCATCCGGGCCAGGAAACGGCAGTGGCGTTGGCGATGGGGAGGGGCCGGGAGTTGGTCCCGGGAAAGGTCCTGGATTTGGCCCTGGCAGCAATGGCGGCAGTGGCGGCGGGCCTAATGGCGGAATGGCAAACGAGGTGTATGTTGTTGGGAGCGGAGTGAAACCGCCCGTCCCTTTATGGCAGCCGCTGCCTGGCTATACGGAAGAAGCCAGAAGAGTGCGAGCGGAGGGAACCGTTCTCATTCAGGTCGTCATTCGGAAAGATGGGACAGTGGACAGCTTTAGAATATTGCGGGGATTAGGCTACGGTTTGGATGAATCAGCCATCCGAACAATCTCGTCCCAATGGCGCTTTAGACCGGGAACCCTCAACGGGAAACCTGTAGATGTGCAGGCCAACATCGAGGTCGCTTTCCGGCTCTATTGACAGGCCCGTCGGGACTATCTCAAGATTTTGTTTTCAGTATTGACCGTAAACCTTTTGTAGTTCGAATACTGATGAATGTTGCGCCATCGCTGGCGTTCGGATTGGATTCCTATTGTGGCTGTGGATGGGAGCCAATAGACGCCCTCATCGGATGAGAATTTGTGTGCGTCGTAGCGCACCTCCATCTCCAGGGCCTTGAAATTGATATCGCTTACTGGCGCGGCAAGTCTGGCTGTAATCCTGTGAATAACTCCTGTTTCAGGATCGATCCATGCCATTCCCTGAATGTCCAGCGGGTAATCCTTGCCCCGCAGCCGCAATGCCGTTGTCGATAGCGTTCCCGGAATATGCTGGAACTGAATCCGCGCCAGCCGACTGCCGTCCGCCAGTTCTTCGCCATCCAACCGATAGTGAAAACTTTCCTGATAATAGGGGTGAAATACCAGCAGGAGAGTCGGGAGACCACTTGTGATGAGCAAGGGCGTGCTTGTCACCTTCCCATTTTTCCCTTGTTGTAGACGAGATTCATCAACTTTGGGGCCATCCTTTTCCAAATTCACAAATACTAAATAGTCGAATGTGGATTTTTGTGCATATTCGACCTTTCCCTCTTTCCCGATTTTCTCCTGAGTCACTTTTTCCACGCACGTCACGGACTCGAACTGGCTGAAAAATGCTCCGACCGATTTGCGTGTATTTGCCAGAATATCATTGAAGGCCGTTCCGGAAGCAGTTGTTTCAAGATCTGCAGAAAGCATCGTGCCCGCAGTCAGCACATACAAACAGAAGAGCAGAAAAATCCTGCTTCCAGTCGGATACAAATGTTTCAGTGATTTCATAGGCTAATCTCGATCCGGTTTAAATTGGCATCATTGCCGCCTTAGCCGCCGGTTGTCAAAACGGAAGCCAAGGGTTGCGAAAAATTGACGATAATTTTCTACATTGCCGCGATAAACAGCTGTTCCTATGCCGAAGTAGTAATGCGCTCCAAGGAACCAGCTTAGGTTTCCGTTTATGAAGCGGGATCGGTTCTGGCTGGTGAAGGCAGAAAGAACGTCCTGTTGCCCGACCTGCACGTCAAACTGCAGAGATTCACCGATATCTCTAGCCAAAATAAAAGATCGATACCTTCCACTCCCAAACGAACTGTTGAATCGGGAATATCTGAAGTCGGCTCGGACGCCGGTATGAAATATATTTCCCGCCGTTGCTCCGGTCAGGTAGTCCCAGGAAGGTTTTGCATCACCGGAACGGCTGCTGCGGCCAACGGTTGAATAAATCCCGATTTTGTATGGCAGCTCAAGATGGAATCCTCCACTGAGTCCCTGGAACAGATACTTGTCCAGCAGCCCGGCGCCCAGGAGCCGTTCATCGAATGTAGGGATGTTTCGGAAATAGTTTTCGCTGACGTCGAAGCTGAGTGCCCGGAACGGCTGCAATCGAATTGTGAGATAGCTGCGGCTGAGAGTCAGCCGGCGCTGAATCGGGGTCTGGGCGCTACTTGTCGCTGATGATGAACCATCGAGCAGATCATACTGCATGTCGCTGTAGACCGAGAGGTAGCGCTTGTAGAAAATCCCATTCTGAAAAAAACCGAATTGCCGATTCGGGTGCCAGCGGATGCGTGTAAGGGCAACTCCTGCGGTACTGCTGAAACGAACAGAATCGAAGCTGCCGGCTTCGAAATTTAGGAATCCCCCGGCCATTTGCCGGTGAGGATCATAATCCCACGAGGTCGGATCCGGCGCCGACCCGCCGAAAATACCGGTAGTCGCCTTTCCATAACGCCGCCCCAGATAAAAGCCATCCAGCGTGTCCAGACTGCTGGCCCAAGGAACGAATAGGCGGCCCACGCCGGCGACCCAGCGGGAGTTGGGATTGTCATAGCTGAGGCTCAAATGGTAAGTTCGATTGACAAGATCGACAAGTGTCGGCGCAGTTGAGTTGCCTCCTTCGGAGTGCCTGTATCCGCGATAATAGCCTCTGAGGTTCCAGTAGCTTCCACCCAGGCGGGATGCGTCGATGTGAAGTGTGAGCCCATACAGCGAAGATGCGATTTCCGATTGCTGCGTGTATCCGAAATCGAATCCAATACGTCCGCGAGTCCGGTTGATTTCCGGCAATGGAGGCTTCGGCAGGTTTTCCCGCACCTCCTGGTCGAGAGGATCGTCTTGTGTGAAGCCGATAATTTGCGGATATTTCCCGGCGCCATTAGAAGATGATCCCCGCTCCAACAAAAGATAAGCGCTGTCTCCGGGGGCGATGTTGCCCCCTCCGGGGAGGATCCTTCCTACGGCCGACGATGGTGTGACGGATTCGATTTCAATTTGAGCGGTGATCACCTCCTCCGCCCCTTTTTGCCGAATAACAAGCTTTTGGCCTGCAGTCAGGCCGGCTTCGCTCCCTCCTCCCAGATATACTGCATCTGCAGACACATACTTTATGCCAAACGCTGCGTCCTTCTCCGCAGAGTGCAGATTAGAGAGAAGAGCAGAATACAGGATCAGCGCAAGAGCCATCCATTTTCCATTGAGTCTGCACGGCAGCATGCAAAACCGGCTGAGGCGCAATAGATATCCTGCGCCGCTGCATGCGATCGATTTCATATTCTGAATCATCCAGCCCCCCTATTTATCGATGGCACTGATAGCAATTCGCGCTGTCATATACGTAACCGGTCATCCCCGCATGTATCGCGGTCGACTGCGATTTCGTGTGGCATCCGGTGCAGGTAAAAACGGAGTAGTTCGACGGATTGGTGTGACAATCGCTGCATGTTTTTGCTTTTCCGTGATTTATCGGCCACGAGGCATGGTTGAATGTCGCTCCCGGAAATTGCGTTGTCGTATGGCATGTTGTGCAGGTGGTCGAGAAACCGGCGGCCTGATGGTTTGGATTCGTTGTGCTCTTGTATTCAGCCGAGTGACAGGCATAACAGTCCGTAGGGGTCGATGCATAACTGCCGCTAATGTGGCAAAGATTGCACTGCACACTGGTGTGGGCTCCGGTCAGCGGAAACGGCACCGCACTGTGATTGAAGTTGGCTCCCGCCCATGAAGTCATATTATGACAAGTCAAACATTGCTGCGGGAACCCGGCCAGCGCATGGTTCGGATTTGTTGTGCTGTTGAAATCCGTCGAATGACAGGACATGCAAGCTGTCGAGAGCCCAGCATAAACATTGTTTTTATGGCACGACGCGCAACCTGTGCTGATGTGGGCGCCCATGAGTGGGAATAGCGTCTTACTGTGATCAAAAGTCGCTCCCAGAAAGCCGGCTGTGGAGTGACAAAGCGAGCAATCTTGCGGGTAGCCGGCCTGCGTATGATTTGGATTAGTAGCGCCGCTGTAATCCGTCAGATGACAGGATGCGCATGCTGTTGAGA
>JAHFUH010000307.1 GCA_023265215.1 Acidobacteriota bacterium | reverse complement strand
ATCCACTACTTGAGATTTAGCATTTTTCTTGGGTCCGCCCTGAGTGTTCGGGCCGCCGGGATACATCTTGAGAGCGTAATAGGGCGCCTTCCTGACGGGTGTTAAAGAGGCAGGTTCCCGTTCAAATTTCCGGTCTTTCTTTGCATCACAGAATTTATTGTATTCCTCTATTGTGGCCTGCAGGACGCCCAGTGTCATTCGATGGCCATTTTCTTCGTCATTCGAGATCAATTTGGCCAACTCCTCCAAAGTATCGCCTTTGATCAACCAGCCTTTTTTAATCTCGTCCGCGTAGTCTTTACTCCACGTATAGTACAATTGCTGGGTCTTTCCATCAGGCAGGAGTCCCTTGGATGCGCCGGTAGCGGGAGGGCCCAGTTTGAGCGCGGCGTCGTCAAAGACGGAATAGCAGGGAATACGGGGATACTCCGTGCGTTCCGTATCGAATACGCAGACTTCAAGCCAGAAGGAGTGCGCAGCCCACGGTCGTTCCTTCACAAATCTTTTGCCATACTTATCAACAAGAATGAAACCTCTGGGAGTGCCGCCTTGAAGTGCAGGCTTATGCCCTTTGAAATAGGGAATAACTCTGGCGGAGATTGTGTTCAGGTGCCACAGCGCGGCCCCGGCTTTTTGTGCCATCCGGATACCGTCGCCTGTGTTGTCGGGGTTTCCATAAAAGAACGACGGGTAGCCGCGAAGAGTGTTTAATTTCATTTCTTCGTCCCACTCATATCCGCCGGTCGTCAGCACCACTCCCTTCCTGGCTTTGATTCTGACGTTCTTGCCACCACGTTGCGCGATAACGCCGCAAACCATCCCATTGCTGTCGATCGCCAGTTCTGTGCCCGGAGTTTCATAGATCACTTCAATACCTTTGCGTTTCTTCACGTTATCATCGAGCATCTTAAAGAATGCCGGCCCTCCGCCGGAATAGAGCCTTACCTTGATCGATTCGTATCCCGGCAAGAGCGGGAATTCGCCGTCTCCAAGGTATTGTGCGCTGGGCACGAGGGTTCCACCTGCTTTTTCGATCCACTGGACGTTTTCGACGGTGTATTGGCCCCATGCCGCACAAACATCCCGCGGCGTTGCCCCCCAGGATAAAGCATAAAGATGCTCCGCTGCTTTTGCTGCATTCGTCGGGCAGACAATAACGCCTCCGGAAGAGCGGGTATTGGGAGTGTGAAGGACTTCAGTCGCAGTGTCGTTCGGCTGTTTCTCCAGGATAATGATTTTCGCGCCCAAATCGGCCGCAGTGATTGCAGTGATTGCGCCCGCGCCGCCGTAACCGACACACACAACATCCGCTTCCTTATCCCATTTCTGCGCCTCTGCGTGACTGAGTGCGCTGGCAGTTGCAAGTGATCCGCCGGCAACGGCTGTTCTCTTGATGAAATCCCGCCGGCTTAGCCGATTTTCTTTTGACATGCTCGTTCCTTAGGAGCCAATCAGTTCATTGATATAAAGTAGACGCGGCGTCTCGCCGCGTCTAGCTTGAACGCCCGATGCGATAGAGGTGCGACAATGTTCGGAGTATCAGGCTTCCGTTGGCAATAGCCGGGGAAGAAAGACAGGAGTCGTCCAACGAGTTCTTGCCAAGGATTTTGAATTCCTGCCCTGCCTGAACAACAAACGTATCACCATCTTCGTTCAGGCAGAAAATGCGGTTGTTATAGGCCCACGGCGAACTGGTGAATCCAGTGCTGGAAGGATCGATTCGCTGTTTGCCGTAAATCTCCTTCCCGGTTTTTGCGTCGTGGCAGGTGAGAAAACCTTCATCGAACAGCGTGTAATAAAAGCTGCCGTATATCATGGACGAAGGAACGTAAGGTCCTCCTTGCGACAGGCTCCATACAATATACTGATTGCTTGACTGGCCGTTCTCGGGCGTAATGTCGCCGCCGGCACCCGGCCGAACCGCATACACAGGCCGTTTCTTATCGCTTGGGTAACCGGTAGCCACATATAGCAATCCGTCATAGGAAAAGGGCGACGGGATTGCCAGCAGCGACATGCCGCTGATCTCCCAAAGCAGGTTTCCCTTCAGATCGTAGGAACGCACCTTTTTGGTCCCAACCGTAACAATTTCGGTGCGCTGCTCGTTGCGCCAGATGTATGGCGTAGACCAAGTCGTAGGCTCGTCCCTGTTTACTCTCCAGATCTCGCGTCCCGTCAATTTATCCAGGGCAACTATGTAAGACTGCTTTTCGTTGTCGTTGACGATGTACAACCGTCCTTCATGGAGCACGGGGGATGATCCGGTTCCATAGCCATAACGAGTTTCGAGAAGAGGCCACTCCTTCGACCAGAGGATTTTCCCACTCATGTTCAGGCAGTATGTTCCGAGGTCGCCGAAATGGGCATAGACACGCTCGCCATCGGTCACCGGGGTTTCCGAGGCGAAGCTATTCTTTGGGTGGCGGGATACTTTGGGAATTCCCTTGGACAGCTCCGTTGCCCAGCGCGTCCGACCGTTCTTAAAATCAAAGCAATAGAGCATCCATCGATGCTCATCGGTGGGCGGGAAATACTGCTGCCTGCCGCCAAACATTCCTTTGCGCTGAGGCCCCTCGTCGGCAGTGCTGATTGTGCTTTGAAGAAAAATCTGGTCTTTCCAGATGATTGGTGAGGACCAGCCCCGGCCGGGGATGTCGATGCGCCATAGGATGTTTTCTTTATTGCTCCAGGTGGATGGGAGTCTTGGATCATCATTGGCGATGCCACGAGCTCCCGGGCCGCGAAACTGCGGCCAGTTATCCGCCAGCAACGCCCTGGCCGGCAGACAAGCAATGAGTCCGCTCAACAATTCTCTTCGATTCATATCCAGTTTCCTCCTCATCGGGGACTGACGACGCTAACTATAAGAATAAACAAGATATAACAAATCCGGAATGCTTTTTTTCAGGCTTATAGCCAAAAATTCGACCCATAATTTATGTTTAACCCGGATTATTCATGAAGGTTCGTAGCGAGGCGGTGCAGACGGGCATGGATACAAGGCGCGCGACGAGAGGATTCCGCAGGCGTACTCGACAGTACGTCGAGGAATCCGACCGAGCGCAACGCAGTAGACATGCCAGGATCCGCCGCCGCAGTAGAAGCTTCATGAATAATCCGGGTTTAAGGGACAAACTCTGATCCAATAGTCGTAATACTGCTCAGCTATAGAACGGGCGGCAACGCTAAAGCTTTTGCCATAACAAAATGATTAGATCAAAAAAAACGCGTCATTTTTTGCGTTTAAGGCCTTTATGGAGCTTCTGATTTTCTATAAGTTTTTTATCAGCAAGAATTGTTGTCGTCAGTCCCCGGAGTGCCGCAAGATCTCGAAAATTAGAGTTCGAGTTCGAGCGGGCTGCCGGTTACGGTGAACTGGCCTTTAATAACTTTTGTTGTCGGTGCATCGGCGTTTCCAGAGAATCCAGGCTGCTTGCCCCCCACCGAAATATCGAATACGCCAGGCTCAATTACGCGGCGAGTGTCGTTTGTGATGAGCGAAAGCTCGCGGGGATCGAGGGTGAAAGGCACATTTTTCGATTCCCCTGCTTTTAGATTGATTCTGCGGAATCCAACAAGCTTTCGGATCGGCACCGGTGTCGAAGCTTCGCGGTCGGTAATGTAAACCTGGACTACTTCATCACCGGCTAACTTGCCCTTATTGGTCACCGTAACCGATACATTGACCGGATCACCTGCTTTGACGGATTTGGGAACTGCCAGTTTGCTATATTCGAATTTTGTATAACTAAGCCCGTGGCCAAATGGATAGAGAGGAGTTCCGGTGAAATATTTGTAGGTGCGATCCTTCATCGAATAATCCTCGAACGGCGGCAGTTGATCTGTCGATTTGTAGAATGTGACCGGAAGTCTTCCGCCGGGATTATAGTCGCCGAATAACACATCGGCGATGGCTGTTCCGGCAGCCTGTCCCGGATACCAGGTTTCCAGGATTGCAGGAATATTGGCGTCCGCCCAGTTAACGGCAACAGCGCTGCCGTTAAGCAGGACAAGCACAGTAGGAGTTCCGGTGGCAACCACCGCGCGCATCAGATCTTCTTGCGTTTTGGGTAAATCAATTGTCAAACGATCGCCGCCGGAGAAACCTGGTACTTGCACCCGCATTTCTTCGCCTTCAAGTCGCGGCGAAAGCCCCAGGAACAGCACCGCCACCTCTGCATCCCGAGCAGCCTGTACAGCTTCTTTTGTATAATCGCGGCCTCGCATTGCCCACTGAAGTTCTACACTCAGGGCGCCGGCCCGGTCAGCAATTTCGACGGTGATCGGATGTGGTTTCCCCGCTTCGAGAGCAACAAACTGCGGTGCCATCCCGCCCAACTGCTTGCCGTCGAGAGTCAGGCGGCCAAATCCGCCGGAGGTTCTTAATGAATACTCTCCGGTTTCCGTTGCTGTAATCTGGCCGGACCAACGGACTGAAAATTGATTATCGGTCAACTCGGGATATGGCGCATTAGGCCACACTGCTTTGACATTGCCGTTGACCTCGGTTCTTACAGGTTTGCCTTCGTACTGGAGGTTATTGAAGAATTCAACGGTAACGCCGCTCCGGACCTGGCCGCTAAGGTTCGTCGAAAGGATCTTATCGGGAATGGGATCGTACGAGACCATGCCATCTGCTATATCCGTGCCCCGTGCATACAGCACTTTGGTGGAAGCCCCGAGCTTGGATCGGATGCCTGCCAGCGGCGTAATTGGATTTGACGGCGTGCCATTGTAGTTGCCTAGAAGCAATTCCGTATCGTCGGCATTAGGGCCGATCACTGCGATGGTTCGAAGATTTTTTCGGAGCGGAAGCGCGTTGTTGGCATTCTTGAGAAGCACGATGGATTTTCGCGCGGACTCCTCGGCCAGCCGGGCGTTTTGGGGCGAGTTGTTGTGCGAGTATGGGATCTGCGCCCACCTCACTATTTCCGGGGGATCGAACATACCCAGTTTCATCCGCGCCATGAAGAGCCTTTTTACCGAAACATCCAGCTCCTTTTCGGTTAGAAGGCCCTGCTTTATTGCTCCAGCCAGCCCTTTGTAAGCATTGCCGCAATCGAGATCGCAGCCGCGTTTTATTCCTAGGGAAGACGCTTCTTCGGCGGTTTCGACAATCTTATGGCTGGAATAAATGTCTCGGATCGCATCGCAATCGGAAACAATGTAGCCATTGAATCCCCACTTGCCGCGAAGCAAATCCTGCAGAAGAAGCTTGCTTGCACTCGCGGACTCTCCTCGCACGCGATTGTAGGCGCCCATCAGCGAGTAAACCTTGCCTTCTACGACTGTCGCACGGAAATGCGGCAGGTATGTCTCATAGAGATCTCGATCGCTCGGCTGCACATCGAAGACATGACGTTTCGGTTCAGGGCCGCTGTGAACCGCAAAGTGCTTGGAGGTGGCAACTGTTTTCAGGTACTTTGGATCATCCCCCTGAAGGCCTTTAATGAAAGAAATGCCCAGCCTGCCGGTGAGATAGGGGTCCTCGCCGTATGTTTCCATGCCGCGGCCCCAGCGGGGATCCCGAAAAATATTAATGTTCGGTGACCAGAATGTCAGTCCCTGGTATCGGAGGTGCTGACCCTGGCGGATCGCTTCGTGATATTTCGCCCGCGCTTCGTCGGAAATGACCGTAGCCGTCGCAAACAACTGATCCGCGTCCCACATGGCGGCAAGGCCAATCGCCTGTGGAAACACCGTCGCTATGCCGGCCCGCGCGACGCCGTGCAATGCCTCATTCCACCAATCGTAAGCCGGGATGCCAAGACGCTCGATTGCCGGGGCGCTGTTGAGCGTCTGCGAGATTTTCTCGTCGAGCGTCATGCGTCCGACAAGATCATCCACTCGGACATCGAAAGGGAGGTTGGGATTCATGTACGGCAGTCCCTGAAACTGTGGTGAATTGCCATAGCCCAAAATACACATCATGAACAACACAAAAAGAAGTGCGGAACGCAACCAATAGCTTTGTTTCATGTTTCTTACCCCTTGGTGGCTAAGCGAGTTGGCATTATATAATATCCCCAGCATAAATAAGTCCTGGATCCGAACGCCAATTTACATTTCGCATCGGGGATGGTACAAAATCAATACTCGCTTCGATCTTCGGAGGCGCTTAACCGATATTATTCAGCGAAAAAAGGCAGGCGGCAAACTGAATAAAGCGAACAGCAAGCTGGAAGCTATGCTGGAACTTTAGACAGCTGATAAATGACTGGTTTGAAAGAAGGCGGAGGAATTGGCTTGCCCTCAGCCGTAGCGGCTTCTATCCATGCGGCTTTAGCTTTAAGAACTTCTGTGAGAGCCTCTTCCGGAGTATCGCCGAACGCAGCACAATGCTGCAGATCCGGAATGTCTGCAATATAGCCGCCATCTTCTTCGCTGAAGAAGATATTAATATGGTGGTCTTTCATTCTTCACCGCCCAAAGATAAGTTATATCGTTCGATGAGGCTAAGCAACTGTTTAACTTGATATGGTTTGGCCCGTCCTCTGACTTCCTGAGATTCAAAAGCATAGAATCATAAAGCTTGCAATTCCGTTAAACGAATCCACTAAGAAGCTTGATAACTATTTAGACTTCACAAGGGTGAGGAACCATCGCCAAAGGCGCGGCACTTCGTTGCTTGTGCCGGCCCTTTGGGCCTCATTCTCAATATGCTTTAACCCCGAGCTGACGCTCGGGGCTATTCCCTTCCGGCGCTTCGCGCCTCAACTGCAA
>JAHFUH010000018.1 GCA_023265215.1 Acidobacteriota bacterium | reverse complement strand
AGCTGTCGCGCAGCTATTTCAAACGGGTAAACAATGGCAAAGAATTTATTTTGCAGCCGCTTCAGGAAGGCGCGACGCTTGTCCCAGGCGATGAGGTGGAAGTCCATTTGTCGCTGACCAGCAAACACCCGATGGAATACGTGCATCTGCGCGATCCGCGGGCTGCAGGTTTCGAGCCTGTTTCCAATATTTCCAAGCACAAATGGGACTTGGGGATTTCGTGGTATGAAGAAATTAGGGATTCCGGAACAAACTTCTTCTTCGAGCATTTGCCGCAGGGGGAGTACACATTCAAATATCGTATTCGCGCCGCGACAGCCGGGACGTTTAAAGTCGCGCCTGCTACTGCGCAGCCCATGTACGCCCCGGAATTCGCAGCTTACAGCACCGGAGCCGTTATAAGAGTATTTTGAGCTTTAGGGTCTTGGAGTTGCTTTGGATGAGCGCACAGCTGATTGGTCTTCAAAAACTATGGGATGAGGCGCCTCACAACGCGTTTACCGATTTGATTCGTTTCCGGGATTCCTGGATCTGCGTATTCCGGGAGGGAAGTGATCACAGATCGCCGGACGGGCAAATTCGCATTCTGATTTCCCACGACGGCGCATCCTGGAGTTCGAGGCATGTGTTGTCGATGCCGGGATTGGATTTGCGTGATCCGAAAATCACGATGAATCCTGCCGGCATCCTGATGATCAATGCAGCCGCGGCCTATGACTCATCTGCGCCCATTCGCCACCAATCCTTCGTATGGTTTTCCGAAGATGGAATTGATTGGAGTTCTCCGCAGAAGATTGGCGAACCAAATATCTGGCTGTGGCGCATTAAATGGCAAGAAAATGTTGCCTACTCAGTTGGATACCGTACAGTTGAACCGCTAATCACCAGGCTCTACTCAAGTCGCGATGGGATAATTTTCGACACGCTGGTCGATAATCTGTTCGTCGAAGATTTTCCGAACGAAGCCGCCCTCGCATTTAAGAAAGATGGCACTGCTATTTGCCTGCTGCGGCGGGATGGGAGCCAGGCGACGGCGAAACTTGGTTTGGCTCAATTCCCATACATGGACTGGCGCTGGAAAGATGTGGGCTTGAGAATCGGAGGTCCGCAATTGCTCTGTTTGCCAGACGGGAGAATCGTGGCGGCTGTTAGGCGCTACGGCAAAGATCCCTGGACATCCCTTAACTGGCTTGATCAGGAAGAAGGGACGTTAACCGAATTCCTTGCGCTTCCATCCGGAGGCGACACAAGCTATGCCGGTCTATACTGGCATGAAGAACTGCTTTGGATCAGCTATTATTCCTCGCATGATGGAAAAACAAGCATCTACATGGCAAAAGTAAAACTATTCGAAAATATTGCTCCAAGGTAGATGCGTCTCGCCTCGTGCATTATCTCTTCTATGCGGTATAGGACGAGCCGAACGCAGCGAGACGACGGTCTACCTTAAGATACTAATGTGCGCCAATGGTAGTTGTCTGCAATGGACGGAACATGCTTTTCGCAACACGGCAAATCGGGCAAACCCAGTCGTCGGGTATCTTTTCAAACGGCGTCCCTGGAGGTATGCCGCCGGCGGGATCACCCTTGACAGGATCGTAAATGTACCTGCAAACCGGGCATAGATATTTATCGGTAGCTTCAGGCTGCGTCACGGCTGGCTCCTTTTTGGTTTCGGAGAAATGATTCTTGAACGCTTCCGCCAGGGCGTCTATAGCTTCATAATCCTTTGCTTTGGGCAATCCCTTTGCAAGAACCGGCGGAATAAATTCGCCTTTGAGGTTCGGGAGCAGTGCCTGCAGGGTTTCAACCAATTTGCCGCCCCATCCATAGGATCCGACGACCGAGAAATACTTGGCTTTGGGCTTGAGGAAATTGGCTAGAATTGCCGCATACGCAACTTTTGGATGCGGTCCGGAAAGAACCATGGGAGATCCAAACACGACGCCGCCGGCGTCCACCAGGGACATCGCAAGTTTCCCGATATCTGCCTCAGCAAGATTATATTGTTCGGCCGCTATCCCTCGCTCGGCGCATGCTTCAATAAAGTGCTGCACCATCAACCGCGTGCTGTCATGCATGGAGATATAAGGAACCACAACCAGGTTTTTAGGCGGGCCGGAAATCCAATCACGATAAGCGTCGATGATCAGGTTCGGGCGCTTGAATATTGGTCCGTGGCTGGGAGCAATAAATTTCGCGTCCAGCTTCAACACTTTGTTGAGGTTGTTTTCAATGGTGGTTCTGAACGGCATCATGATCTCGGCGTAATAACGTTTTGCCGCCAATAGAACCGTGTTTTCATCTGCTACAAACAGCTCTCCAGAAGCGTAATGCGAACCGAACAGATCGCACGAAAAAAGGATCTTCTGCTGTGGGAGCCAGGTGAGCATGGTTTCAGGCCAGTGGACCCATGGGAAAGAAATGAACTGCAAGGTCTTGTCCCCAAGATCCAAAGTTTCCCCGTCTTTAACAACCATGATCCGGTCTTCGGACACTTCCAGCATGTCCATCATAAGCGTTTTTCCTATGGCTGTAGTGACAGCTTTTGCCATTGGATTGGCGGCCAGGATATCCGGGATGAGGCCCGAGTGATCCTGCTCCAGATGATTGGCTATGACGTAATCTATTGCCGGTACTTTCAATCCTTTCAGTCGCTCAAAAAGCACCTTCTGCATGACAGGGTCTACAGTGTCGATAAGCGCTGATTTTTTTGTTCCCTGAATAAAATAAGAGTTGTAGCTGGTTCCGTCCGGAAGCGGAATCAGGCTGTCGAACAGCTTCCTGTCCCAATCCACTGCCCCAACCCACCACACGCCATCGCCGATCCTTCGTGCTTCCATGCAAAACGCTCCTTCCAATTGCTGTGATCAGGATTTTAAATGAATGATTGAAAAATACAATGTTCAGATTTTTTGCAGGAGGCGTGCGGGAAGCCTGATGATTGAGCCGATCAAATCCAGCACTCCGTCCACAGCAATGCCGACTATTCGAAATGGGAGCAATATCAACCAAGTCAGCGGATATAAAATAAGGGCCAGAAGTGCTACAGGCCAGCATAAAATAAATAAGATGCACCACAATAGAAATTTCACCATAGCCTGCCTCCGTTTTGCATAATGTAATGAAAATAGACTGCTCTAGAGTAGAATAAAAGGAAATAACCCCGGCGGAATGAAAATGAACCTGACCTATGCCAGTTATCTCAAGTTAGACAAGCTTCTCATGATGCAGGAAACCCAGTCGCAGGGAAGCGCTCACGATGAGACATTATTTATTATTATTCATCAGTGCTATGAGCTGTGGTTTAAAGAATTACTTCATGAAATTGATTTCTTGATCAATTCCCTGGAGCAGGGTGATCTTGCGCCTGCCCTTTTCACTCTCCGAAGGATTTTGACCATCCAGAAAGTGCTTCTCGACCAGATGGATATTCTTGAAACCATGACTTCCGGGCAGTTTTGCGCTTTCCGTGATTTGCTGGGGACCGCGAGCGGATTTCAATCGGCGCAGTTCAGGGAGCTTGAATTTCTTTTGGGCAACAAGAGGCGCGAAATTCTTTTATCATTTTCGGAAGATTCCAGAAACCGCCTGGAGCGACGATTTGTCAATATCTCCCTCTGGGATGCCTTCCTGCGCTTTTTATCCCGGCAGGGATGTTCAATTCCTGTGGAAGTTTTGCAGCGGGATCTTACGCAGCCAATCGCGCCGTCTGAAGTGGTTCAGGGTGAGCTCGCGGCACTCTACGCGAAGGAATCCAACATTTCCCTTTTTTGTGAAATGTTGCTGGACTTGGACGAAAGATTCCAGGAGTGGCGATACCGGCACGTCAAAATGGTGGAAAGAATCATCGGTTCAAGGCACGGCACCGGCGGCTCCACAGGAGTGGAGTACTTGAAAAAAACTCTCTTTAGTCCCTGCTTCCCTGATCTTTGGGCGATTCGCTCGAATATTCACAACCCATAATGATTGAACCAGACCAGCTTTATCAAAATCCCAATGTGCTCGCGCCCTTTTATTCTCGCTTTGATGTGGGGAATCGGTTGTTGCTGACCGGGCACTCGCATCAGGCATGGCCCGATTGCGGCTTCGAAGCAATGACGCAGTCGTGGCTTGATGCGGCGCGGTTGCTGGATCACAAATGGGATCTGGCTCTTGCCAAAGCGAATTGCGTGCGCGAAGGGTTTGCCCGTTTGCTGGACTGCGCGGCGGATGAAATTGCCCTCGGGCAGAGTGTTCACGATCTTCTCGTCCGTTTTCTTTCCGCCTTACCGCTTCAAGCGAGGCCGCGCATCGTCACTAGCGACGGCGAGTTTCACAGCGTGCGGCGTCAGCTCGATCGAATTGAAGAAGAGGGAATTGAGATAATCCGGGTGCCTTCATTCCCGGCATCCAATGTCGCAGAGGAGCTCATTGCCCGGACTGATGACCGAACAGCTGCGGTGATTGTGTCCGCGGTCTTTTTCAAGACGGGGGAAATTGTTGCAAGCCTGAGTGACGTTTTGAGAAAGTGCCTTGAAACAGGGGCGGAGATGCTTGTGGATGCGTACCACTGCATCAATGTGATTCCCTTTTCTTTGAAGCAGGAAAAGCTCGATGGCGCTTTTGTAACCGGGGGAGGATATAAATATTGCCAGCTGGGAGAGGGGAACTGCTTTCTTCGTATGCCCCGGGATTGCCGGATGAGGCCGGTTATTACCGGGTGGTTCAGTGAATTCGATTCGCTGACGGCTGAGGCAGAAGAGCATTCCGTATTGTATGGCAATGGCCCGGCTCGTTTCGCGGGATCCACGTATGATCCGGCGAGCAACTACCGGGGCGCTGGAGTTTTCGCCTTTTTCAGGGATATGAATTTAAGCCCTGCGCTGTTGCGAGAAGTGAACAGTCATCAAGTAAAACTGCTCGCGGAGCATTTTGACGCCTTGGATCTGAATCCTGGCCTCATTACACGACAGAGAAATCCCTTGGAATCGATTGGAGGTTTTCTTGTGCTTC
Organism: Acidobacteriota bacterium; assembly: GCA_023265215.1. Taxonomy (GTDB): domain Bacteria; phylum Acidobacteriota; class UBA6911; order UBA6911; family UBA6911; genus UBA6911. The sequence goes on along the minus strand of JAHFUH010000018.1, from coordinate 18,665 downwards.
ATTCCACTCGCGCCAGTGAGATCTGCGAGCGGCTCTACGGGCGGGGAGTGTATGCAGATAGCCGGGGAAACGTTCTCCGATTAGGTCCTGCTCCATATCTTTCTGATGCTCAATTGATAGAATCGATAGGCATTCTAGGGGACGTATGCTTCAATTTAGCGTAACTCCAAGACTCAAAGGTTCCAAGGCTCAAAGCATTCGGCCATACTTAAGCTGAAGCTTGATTCCCTTTCCCCTTTCCTTGCTTGTGTCGCAGTTTGGAATGTGCTAAATATCGCCTCCGCAAAGGAATCAAAAGTAGTTGGCCGAAGTCTCGCATTTGGCGCAGGCTCCGCGCCATTGGAGTTATTGCAATTAGGCTTTTTATCGCAAGTGAAAATCGAGGAGAAAAATTATGAGACTTGACGGGAAAGTGGCACTTATTACCGGAGGAGCCAGGGGAATTGGCGCTGCCATCGCAAAACGGTTTGTCGATGACGGGGCGAAAGTGGTCATTACCGATGTTGAAAAGGTCGGGCTTGAAAAGACAGCTCACTCGCTGAAATCGGGCATGGTCGCCGCGTTGGCGGGCGACGTGACGAATTGGGACGATGTTCAGAAAATGGTCCAGGAAACCGTGAAGTTCGGCGGCAAGATTGATGTGCTTGTAAACAACGCCGGAATTGATCCCGGCGGGAGCATCGTGGATATCGACATAGCTCTCTGGAAGAAGCTTCTGGATGTGAATCTGAATGGCCCATTCTTGTGTATGAGAGCTGCTATTCCTCAAATGATCAAGCAGGGCAAAGGAGGATCCATCGTCAGCATAGCATCGCTTGCAGGCGTGCGCTGTCTTCCCTCCATGCCGGCCTATTGCGCATCCAAGGGCGGACTCATACAGCTCGCATTGCAGGCTGCGCTGGAGTATGGCCCCAAGGGAATCCGAAGCAACGTCGTGGCTCCAGGCGCCACCAAGACTGAAATGCTCATTAACGCGATGAAGGGTCTGTCCGACGCAATCAAAAAGGACGCCTTCGAAGTTCTGACCGAAAGCGTGCCTTTGCGCAGGGCTGCGACTCCAGAGGAGATTACCGGCGCGTGCTCGTTCCTGGCCAGCGATGATTCGTCCTTCGTCTCCGGCGCCGTTCTCCTCGTAGACGGCGGTGCCGCAATCGTGGACGTATCGGGTGCTTCAGTTGCTCGAGCTGGCGTCGGCTGGGGAGTGTAGCGAATTAGTAATTACGAGTGACGAATTACGAACGAATTGACGATTGACGATTGAATTGCTTTTCAATCGTCAATCGTAATTCGTAAATTGGATTTTGGGAGTGCTATTTATTAGTACTCACCATGGGATATTTCAGTTCGACCCAGCGAAGCGATCCGCCGCTCAGAACTTTGACTTTATCACGGTCAAATCCCAGCTTGTAAAGCTCATCCGCAATCTTGGCGCTGCTTGCGTCATCTGAGCAGTCACAATAGGTCACGACCAATTTCTCCATTGGAAGCGCAACAAGCATCATCTGCCGATCCATCGGATCCGCCGTGGAATCATAGTAGATATTGATTGCTCCCTTGATATGACCGGCTTCATAGCTGCCGCTGTCGCGCACATCTACTATCACCATGTCCGCTTTTTTATCTACCATCTGCCTCAATTCTTCAGCCTTGATCCTCGGGATTTGTGGAAGTACCACATCCTCCATGGCCGAGATGCTTGAGGAATTGCTCATCAAAGCGATTAAGGGGAGTAACAGCAATAAACGCAAAAGCATTTTCATTTTTCCTCTCTTTTCTTGAATCCAGGGCGAATTCAGCCTGCCCACTCCGCACATAAAATTAAACCTGCTTTCTCCGCGTGTCAATCATCACGCCTGTTTCAAATTCCTATAGAAAAGAGGAATCCGAGAATTCGGCTTGAGTCCCAATGCAGAATGGCCTATAAGTAGTGTCGCCGCAGCTTCATCTTGCAATGAAAATCATCTCGGATACAGGCGGCAAAGGCTATAAAAAAATCATAGGGAGGTTTAGGCATGAAAATCAAGGCAGCTGTTGTGCGCGAGAAGGCAGGCCCGTTTATAATTGAGGACATCGAACTGGATGATCCAAGGCCGGATGAAGTGTTGGTGCGAATTGTCAGCACGGGTCTCTGTCATACAGACCTGGTAGCCCGCATGCAATTTCTACCCATCCCACTGCCGGGAGTGTTCGGGCATGAAGGAGCGGGTGTTGTTGAAAAGGTCGGATTCCAGGTCACAAAGGTTAAGCCCGGAGATCATGTTGCAACCAGTTTTTCATCCTGCGGTGTCTGCATTTGCTGTAAGCAAGGCAGACCCGGATGGTGTTCGGAATTCAGAAGACTGAATTTCGGCGGCAGACGCGCCGATGGTTCCACAACCATGAAAAAAAATGGCCAAACCATTTATGGCTCTTTCTTCGGGCAATCGACATTTGCGACTCACTCAATTGTCGCGGAACGGAATGTCGCAAAGGTACCGTCGGATGTGCCACTGGAAATACTCAGCCCGATGGGATGCGGGATTCAAACCGGCGCCGGTGGCGTAATCAATTCACTCCAGGCAAAGCCGGGATCTTCGATCGCGGTTTTCGGCATTGGGTCGGTGGGGCTGAGCGCTATTTTGGCTGCGGTGGTAAGCGGCTGCACGAAAATCATCGGCGTGGACATCCTGGAGGACAGGCTCAAATTGGCCAAGGAATTCGGCGCAACGGATGTCATCAATTCCGGCAAAGCAAATGCGGTGGAAGAAATCCGCAAGCTTACCGGCGGCGGCATTCAATACACATTGGAATGCACTGGGATTCCCAAGGTTTTCCGCCAGGCTGTTGATTCGCTCATGATGGGCGGCGTTTGCGGATTGATTGGCGTTGCTCCCATGGGCGTCGAGGCGAACCTGGAAATGCAGACCATTCTGGACGGGCGCACCATAAAGGGAATAGTCGAAGGGGATTGCGTTCCCGACATCTTTATCCCTCAGCTTGTGGAGCTTTACAAGCAGGGCCGATTCCCATTTGATCGTCTGTTGAAATTCTACTCTCTTGATCAAATCAATGAGGCAGCTGAGGATTCTGAAAAAGGGAAAACACTAAAGGCGGTTCTGAAGCCGTAACATAATCGGCAAAATAAAAACGCCAAGGATCCCACGGATTTTACAGATCAAAAGATTCTAAAATATCTGTAAAATCCGTGGGATCCTTGGCGTTTTATTTAAAAAAGATTCTGCTGGACAGGATCAAGACCCAGGGCTTCGCGAACCGGGGCGAAACTTTTTCTGTGGATAGGAACAGGGCCTTTTTCTTTCAGAACGCGCAAGTGCTCCGGCGTCGGATAGCCTTTATGTGAGGCGAATCCGTAGCCGGCATAGGTGCGGTCCAGTTCGATCATGTGCGCATCGCGCGTTGTTTTGGCAATCACGGAAGCGGCCGCAATGCTTGCCGAAAGCGCGTCTCCATGAATTATTCCTTTTTGCGGGCAATCGCAGTGGGGAATCGTGCGCGCATCTACAAGAATGAATTCGGGCTGAATACGCAGGCTTTCCACGGCGCGGCGCATAGCCAGCAATCCGGAGTGGTAGATGTTGATGGAATCGATTTCTTCGACTTCGGCTCGTCCGACGGACCAGCAGACGGCGTCCTGCTTGATTTGAGCTGCCAGTTCGTTCCGCTTGCGTTCGTCGAGTATTTTTTTCGAATCGTCCAACCCTGTAAGTTTGTAATCGAGAGGCAAAATAACAGCGGCCGCTACCACAGGGCCGGCCAGCGGAGCCATCCCGGCTTCATCCACTCCTGCAACGAGCCGCAATCCTTTTTTCCAAAGCTCAAGTTCGAAACGCAGCAAATGATGGAGTCTTTGACCTTCTTGACGATTTTTCAACCTGCGTTTTCTGATGGAACTCGCCAGCCGGCGTGCGCCGTTTCGGCGATCGCTTTCAAGCGCTTCCAGGAATCCTTCCGGAAGCGGGCGCTCCATGATCCCAAAATGCTCCTTTAGTTCCGTGACGGATTTTGCCAGCAGATTTTGAATGGTCTCGATATTGACAACCAACGTATCCGCTCCCAAAAAATCAGCTTAATTTGTTTGATCTGTGTAAATCCGCGTATTCCGCTTCCAATAGTGATCAGCCAAATTTAAGGATAATTTTCCCTGCGCCCTGCATTTGCCAGCGTCTGTTTCAGCATCTCGACATAGGCATTGGAACCTACAAATACCTCGTCGGGGAATCTGTAATTTTCCAAAATGCTCTGGAGGATGCTTGTGCTGACATAAGAATTGAACCACATACCGGCCAGGTACTGCAGTCGCAAATTCTTGTCTTTGTTGATCTGCGCATCTGCCGTCCATTTCCGCAAATCGGATGCTTTGGCTGCATAGGTTGCAAGAAGATCAATGATGACATTACGATCCAGTGAAGAAAAGCTGTCATTGCCTGTTCCGAATCCCACATCCAGCAAAGACTGTTTAACTGGAAGGAAACTGTTTTCGTCCAGCATTTGATTCAATGCCTCCAAATCAAACCTTGACGGTTCTGCTCCACCCAAAAGCACGGCGTCATATCCCTCGAGATGCTCATCATTGCTGAAAAGCATGCCATTGGGGAAAACCTGGAAAAAGGTAGCGAACAGGCTTTTTGCAGAGGCCAGGTTACTCTCGTAAAGAGGGGCCCAAAGGCTCATCACTCCTCCGGGTTTCAGATGCCGTTTGCACATTTCATAATATTCGATGGTATTAAGAGCCGCACTCCCTTTGACCCATGGATCAATCGGATCGGATGTGATCACATCGAACTTGACGTCCTCCGGCAGCGTGCGAACGTAATGCCTGCCGTCGTCGTAGACAACGGTCACCTCTTTCCCATTTACGATGTGCGGGTTTTTCTCCGCTATGCCATCGACGATGTGGTAATTCTCCTTGCCGAACATCGGCGTCACTGTTTTTGGGACAAGCGGTTCGATGTCACATATGACAATTTTTTTTATATTGGGATAAGGCACGAAGGAACCGGCGGTGACACCGGCTCCGCAGGCTATGACCAGAACACTTTCAACTTTTCGCGGATTGCTGCACGCAAGCGCCGAAAGGTGCCCGAGCATTCGCTGAAGGCGCATATCCTGTGCCTGGCTGGATGCCTGGACCTTGCCGGCTCCGTGAAAATAACGGGCGCCGGCAGCGGACCTGGTGACAGCAACTGAAACGTTCATTCCTTCTCCCACATAAGTGCAATACCATTGGGAGGAGTTGTTTCCTTTCGGGGTGGTTTCATTTTCACCGATCATTTCAGGCCAGGATTGAGCCATATAGGTTGCGCTGTATCTTCCCCAGGCGACGGCAACCCAGGGAATTTTCGTAACCGAGACAGTCAGGAATGCAACGAGAATAAGGGCAGCCAGGGTTGTGGCAAATCCCGGGAATGAAAAACCGGTTCTCATTTTGGGGTTGTCGCTTTTGCAGAACAATTTTTCCAGTGCAAATGAGAGGAGAGCGGCAAGTGCGGAGCATGCGGCAACGATGATCAGAATCCGTTCGGCCCATTGAGTCCCAAGGATAGGAATGATGAGCAGGCTGAACCCGAGAGCACCCAATATTGAGCCGATGGTGTTCGCTGCGTAAACTCCGCCGACCAGGCGTCCGGGATCCCGGTTCTCTGAGGCAATAGCGGCAATGGCCAGGGGGAAACTGGCGCCCCAGAGTAAGGTCGAAGGCAAAACAGTCCAGGCGGCGCGAAGAAGATCAATTTGAAAGACAAACCACGGGCCATAATTGCTTGTGTACAGGCTTGGATTAATCGGCCAGTAAGGCAGCGATCGCGAAATCATGAATGCAGCCCAGCCGATTGCTCCCGCCAGAAGCATCTGGCAGATTCCAAGCAGCATTTTCGGTTTGGAAGAGATACGCGCCAACAAAGATCCGGCGCCGCTGCCCAATCCCAATCCGAAAAGAAAGACCGCCAGAATAATTGAAAAAGAATAAACCGTAGCTCCCATCAAAAGGGATAACAATCGGGTCCAGACCACTTCAGCTCCAAGTGCTCCGAGGCCGGAAAGAGCGATAGTAAAATAAACCAGACTGGAAGTCCTTAGACCGTGAGTTGAAGGCTGTCCCGTATCCAATATAACGGGGCGGTGAGTGCTTTTGCTCGCCAAAACCAATCCCGCTATGGCTGCAATAATATTGATCGTGCATGCAACGAAGGTTGCGGTCGGCATGTCGTAAATTCTAAGCAGGAAAAAGCCGGTCAGAAGCGAGCCCGCTACGGCTCCGGCAATATTGCCGGCATAGAAAAATCCCATCCAGGATATGCCTTTTGGCGTCGATTCAACAAAGCGGGCGGCTGCGGGAAGCGTCGCTCCCATTAATACGGTCGGAGGAATCAAGCAGATGGATGCCAACAGAGCGCGCGCCATTACGCCATGCCAGTGGAGATGCGCATACAGTTCTGCGACCAGAGGCATGCCAAACAAAACTGCAATCCCGATTATTCCGATTCCAAGCTCCAAGAAGGCATAAACCCGCAAGGGGTGCACCTTGGTAGAAATCAAACGAGGCAGCAGCAGGCTTCCCAGGCACATGCCGCCCATAAAGGCTCCAAGCAGTACCCCCACTGAAATACCGGAGGATCCGATAACCAATTCCAGAAGCTGCAGCCAGACAATTTCATAAATGAGAGCGGCGAAGCCGCTTGCAAAGAACAACAGCAAAAGCCAGGGTAAAAACCGGCGGGAGAGGCGCTCATTTTCAGCAGATAACTCATTCATCGTAATCGCCCTTTTTGTGTCGGCCGAGTGGCCGGCCGAGTATGATTTGGATTGAGGCTTGCAGACTAACACAGTCCGGATCGCGTTGCCTTAATATATTGGGTTCGCGACGCTAAAGTTGTTTAGCCGTTATTCGCGACGTTACGAGAATTTCGTTCGCGTTAGAAGCAAGAAGCCATAAAATTCTGGCTTCTTGCTCCTGGCTTCCGTATCCTGATGTTTTTAGCGGGATATTAAGGGTGCAGCCCTTGCCTGGTCGTCGCTCACGCTAAATATATTATTGGCAATCCCATTATATAGTGATAGATATCGAAGAACCGGAGCGGTTGTTATCATAAAAGGTGAATACAATAGACATTTTCGAAACTTGTGGAGCTTTGAAGGAGTTTTTGATGCATAAAACAGGCAGAGTCCTGATGACTCTTGCAGTGGGTTGTCTCTTGTCATCTTTTTATTACACTTGTGCAGCCGCCACCTCTTCTTCAGAAAACAGCAAAAACGACAATCCGTGTTTGTCAGGAAATGGCTGTCTGCCTTACAACGGAACGCCCTCTGCCAACATGCCTGGTCAGACAATAAACCAAGATCCTCCGGCATTGCCTCCAGGGGCGGCTGGATCCAATCCGGTTCCACTGTCCGCAAATCAGAAGTTTCACTACTACTTGGGATCTGCCTATGGATCCAAATCATTTGCTTTTAGCCTTATGGGTTCGGGAATAAACCAGGCGCGCGATGCGGTTCCAGAATGGGGGCAAGGTGTAGAAGGCTATAGCAAGCGCTTTGCATCCGTTTTCACAGAAAAAATTGTACAAGAAAGCGCTTATTTTGGGTTTGTAACGCTGTTCCACGAAGATCCGCGCTATTACCGTTTAGGACAATCCGGCATTGCCCACAGAAGCCTTTACGCAGCCGAGCAGGTTTTTATAGCTCACAAAGATTCAGGCGGAACAAGGTTCGGCTACACGAATTTAATTCCCGCATTCGGGAGTTCTTGCATTTCGCGACAGTGGCGTCCGGATAGCTATCATAACTGGGGAGATTACCTGACCAATTTCGCGATCTTATTAGGAATTGATGCAGCGAAAAATGTTTTGAATGAGTTTTGGCCGGACGTAAGAAGAATGCTGCATCATTAGATTGGAGCGCGGGGGAGGGCCGCCCGCGACCTTTTTGACTTTGTCTCTTTCCGTAGGGGTGAGCCGCCGGTGCTCCCAACCGGCATACGCGCAGCCATCTCAATGGAGCCTCCTGATTGTACACTTGAGATGTGTCGATCTCAGGCAGCGGTTGGAAGGGTACTTAATTGGGATGATTGGATTGTCGGGGATCCGCTCAAATTTGCTCTTTCACAGCAGCTTCTCGTAACATGTTGCATATGCTAACCTTTTTTAAGGGGGGGGAGAACGCGGGCAAAGTAGTGCTGCTCGTCACAAATTTTCCGTTGAGCGTGTATTAGTGTAAATACGGATGAGGCTTAGAGCATATAAAAAGTCTCAAAAAGGAGATTGGATATGTCCCGAATAAAATTCGCGGCCTTGGGTGTCCTGCTGATTACATTCCTTGCCTGCAGCAGCAGGAAAGATGAGACAACAAATCAACAACCGCCGGCAGTAGCGCAGCCTTCTCAACAATCTGAGCTGCAGCAGGCTCCTCAAGAGAACGCTCCGCAAGCAGCAGTTGTCGCGCCTTCCGAAAATAAAACAATTCAGCAGGCGCCCAGGAAATCAACCAGGCAAACAAAAGCTGAGCCAAAAGCTCCGGTCCAAAGCGCGATTCCGAAAAATAATGAGCCCGTTGCTTCCGCAAGCTCTTATCCGCCACAGCCGGAACCGGAACGTCGAGCTGCTGCAATGCCCGTAGCCCCTAAACAACCGGAACCGCGGTTTGCCACAATCCCGAGCGGCGCCGAAATTCCGGTTCGGCTGCAGGATGCTTTGGATTCCGGTGTAAACCAGACAGGAGATGCGTTCCGAGCCATTTTGGACAAAGACTTAAAGGTAGATGGGATTGTTGTTGCGCCCAGAGGAAGCATTGTGGAGGGCAAACTGAGCCATGTGGAGCGATCTGGCCGAGTTCAGGGACTCGCCGCAATGTCGCTGCAACTGACCAATATTTTGATCGGCAATGAACCTTACGCGTTGCAGACCCAGGTCATTGCCACTGAAGCCGAGTCGACCAAGAAAAAGGATGTGACGAAAGTTGGAGTGGGAGCAGGGCTTGGAGCAATCATTGGCGCGATAGCCGGCGGAGGCAAAGGTGCTGCAATCGGAGGCGCAGTAGGGGCAGGTGCAGGCGGTGCGACTGTGCTGGCAACCCGTGGCAAGGAAGTGCATTATGACGCCGAGTCTAAATTGACATTCGCTCTTAGCCGGGAAGTCAGCGTAAAGCTTAAATAGAGAGGATTCATACGATTTTCTATCGTCAGCCAAAAATTATTTGGGCGTTGTGCGCATTACTGTTTGCAGCAACGCCCGGTTTGCCTGAGAAGAATCCAGAATCAGAAAGCAGTCTGCGAAAGCTGGAGCAGCAGATTTTTCAAAAAGTTAATGTGGCAAGAGCCGAAAATCAGACGCCTCCGCTTTCCTGGAAAGAAGAGTTGGCTTCAGAAGCCAGGCGTCACGCCGGGAACATGGCAGCCCGGCGTTTCTTTTCGCATGAAGATCCCAAAAGAGGTGAGATTGCAAAACGCCTGGACACTTCAGGGATCAATTGGAACCGCTGCGCTGAAAATATTTACCGGGAGCAGGGACTGCCAAATCCATCAGACGATGCTGTTCAGGCTTGGATGCAAAGTCCTGGGCACCGCAGTAACATGCTCGATCGCGGTCTTGCCGAGACCGGCGTCGGTGTCGCCGTGCAACCGGACGGGACGATCTATGTAGTGCAGGTATTCATCAGGACATATTAGAGAATGCTCCGCATCCTTGAGTTTTGTGAAGTACCGTCCTGATTAAGGATTTTCGCATAGTAAGCTTCATACATAGGGATGATTGTTGTTGAGCAGAAACGCGAACGCGCAGTCAACCGCGCGCGTTTCCCCATTTCCAAACGGCGGGATTCGTCGGCCAGCACCTCAAGAGCCCGTTGCGCCATGCCGTCGATATCTTTCGGTTCCACAAGAAAGCCTTCCACTCCGCTGTTTATGACCTCCGGCAGTCCGCCAACATTGGAAGCTATAACCGGGACCTCGCAAGCCATGGCTTCCAGCGCAACCAGACCAAACGACTCGGTTTCGCTGGGCAGCAGGAGAAGATCTGAAATACCTATCAATTCGTCGATATTGTCCTGCTTGCCCAGGAAATGAACCTTTTTTTCGATCCCGTTGTTCCGTGCCGCCCATTCCGCATTGCTGCGTTCGGGGCCATCTCCAACCATAAGCAGAACAGCAGGGAGTTCTTTCTGCACTCGAAAGAAAATCTCAACAACATCAACAGGCCTTTTTACGGGCCTGAAATTTGAAACATGGATGAGTATTTTCTCCTGGCCTGGGGCAAAATGGTCTTTCAACTGCTGATTACGCGATGCCTTGTATTTGTCGCAATTGACGAAATTGTAAATAACTTCAATGTTATTTTTGGCTCCAATCACGTTCACGGTTTCATCTTTCAAAAAGCGAGACACCGCGGTTACGCCGTCCGACTGATCAATTGAAAAGCGGGTTATGGGAAGATAAGAACGATCGGAGCCGACCAGGGTTATGTCGGTTCCGTGAAGAGTCGTCACTACCGGCAGGCGCCGCGGGCTCAGCATGGATTTTGCAAGGAAAGCACTGACGGAGTGCGGGATAGCATAGTGGCAGTGCAGCAAATCCAAACCTTTCATTTCGGCAACTTCAGCCATCTTTGTGGCAAGGGCAAGCGCGTATGGCGGATGATCGAAAAGCGGATAAGTATTGACCACTACTTCGTGATACTGAATGTTTGCGGTCGATATGTTCAGGCGCGTCGGGAGCGCATAGCTTATAAAGTGGATTTCATGTCCCCTGTTGGCCAGTTCCAATCCCAGTTCAGTGGCGACTATGCCGCTTCCGCCATATGTTGGATAGCAGGTTATTCCTATTTTCACACATCCCCCCTAGTGCTGATTGCATTTCTACCAAACATCCAATTGGTGGATCAAAAAGTCAATCAAAAGCAGCGCGTATGAGAACTTCTTGTTCTCTGCGAAAAACCTTAAAAGAGCCGGTAGCAGGGCTTGAGCTCTCGGGCCTGCCAACGTACCGGAATTCGCGCCCAAACGGGAATGTGTGAGCGAGATGCCTACATATGTAATTCCATGCCCCCATATTTTGAGGCTCTTCCTGAACCCAGAAGACTTCTTGAATTCTGGGGAAGGCTCCAAGAATTTTAGACAGGTTCCACTCCGGAAAAGGATAAAGCTGTTCCACCCTGAGGATTGCGATGCGCAGGTCCTCGCGCTTTTCCTGTTCGGCAGCCAGATCGTAGTAGATCTTCCCTGAACACAAGAGCACGCGCTGGACTGTTTTCCTATCCTGAATTGCCGGATCATCGAGAACAAGTTCAAATTGGCCTTCGGCGAGATCCTGCGCTTTAGAAGCTGCTTTCGGAAGACGCAAAGTGCTTTTGGGTGTCATCACAACCAGCGGAATGCGTTTTGCATCTCTCATCTGCCTTCGGAGCAGGTGGAAGTATTGCGCAGCGGTTGTAGGAGAGCAGACGCTCATATTATCTTCCGCGCAAAGGGTTAAAAATCGCTCCAGCCGGGCGCTGGAATGCTCAGGCCCCTGGCCTTCGGATCCATGAGGAAGCAGAAGTACCAGATCGCATGGCTGCTGCCACTTCGACTCAGAACTGGCTATGAAGTTATCAATGATGACCTGAGCACAGTTGGCGAAATCACCGAACTGGGCTTCCCAGACGACCAATGCCAGAGGATCGGCAACGCTGTAACCAAATTCAAAACCGAGCACTGCAGCTTCGGACAGAAGGCTGTCAAAGACCTCGAAATGAGCCTGGTCAACGCTGATATTGCGCAGCGGTATATATTGCATGCCCGTTACCACATCGGAAAGAACTGCATGTCTCTGGCTGAATGCGCCGCGAGCGGAATCTTGGCCGCTGAGGCGCACCGGAGTTCCCTCGTAAACGAGAGTTCCGAATGCCAGAGCTTCCGCAAAACTCCAGTCGATTGGCGGGTTTCCTTCAACCAACTCTCTCCTTTTTTCCAAAAATGGAATAAGTTTGGGATGCAGCCGGAAACCCTCTGGAATGGTCGAAAGACCGCGCGCCACCTTCCTGAGCATTTCCATCCCCACGCTTGTTCCTTCCGCAGGCTGGAACTCCCGAAGTTCTTCCTCGGAGACCGCGAGAGGGACGTCGGGTTTAAAATGCTGAGTTCCTTTCCTGCTTTCCGTATATGCAGTTTCCAGCCTTGTATGCAGTTCATCCCGCAGGCGTTTGATGGAATCGCGGTCCAAGATTCCTTCACGCTCCATCTTGTCCGAGTAGATGGAAAACACGGATGGCCTTTCGCTGATCTTTCGATAGAGCAAAGGCTGGGTGTAGCTGGGCTCATCAGCCTCATTGTGACCGTGGCGCCGGTAGCAGAAGAGATCGATGACAACATCCTTCTTGAAGCGCTGTTGGTAGGCGACGGATAGGGCCGCAACGCGAATCGCAGAATCGGGATCATCTCCATTGACATGAAAGATAGGTGCCTGGACGGACCTCGCGAGATCGGTCGGGTAAGGGGAGGAACGCGCTTCTTCCGGTGGTGTTGTGAAACCGATCTGATTGTTGATGACAATGTGGATTGTCCCGCCCGTCCTGTATCCGTAGAGTTGAGATAGATTTATCGTTTCCCACACAACTCCCTGGCCGGCAAAAGCAGCGTCGCCGTGGATCAAAATCGGGACGACCTGGTCCCTCATCACATCACCGCGGCGCGCCTGCTTAGCTCTGACGATTCCTTCAATGACGGGGTTGACCCATTCCAGATGGCTTGGATTCGGCGCGAGCGAGACGAGAATTTCACTGTTGTCGAAGGAACGGAACTTGCCGGACGACCCAAGGTGGTACTTGACGTCTCCCGATCCTTGGACTGCCATTGGATCCGTGATTTCTTCAAATTCGAAGAGGATCTTCGGCAAAGGCGTTCCGAGAATATTGGCCAGCACATTCAATCGTCCGCGGTGAGCCATGCCAATTACGGCTTCTTTCACATTTGCGCGGGCGCATTCGGTTAATACCGTTGCGAGGACCGGAATAGTCGTTTCAGCCCCTTCCAGGCTATAGCGTTTATGTCCAATGAACTTGGTGTGAAGGTATTTTTCAAAGCCTTCGGCCGCAACGAGATATTTCAGTATCTGAAGCTGCAATTCTTTGCTCAGAGATGTCCTGGTCTCTTCCGGCTCAATGTGCTCCTGAATCCATGCTTTCTCTTCAGGATCCTGGATATGACGATACTCCACGCCGATTTTCTGGCAATAGGCTGCGTGCAGGGCTGCTAGAATCTGGCGCAGTGTGCCCCGCTCCAGCCCAACAAATCCTCCGGTGGAAAACTCGCGGTCGAGATCCCACATCGTCAGGCCAAAGTTTGCCGGATCAAGTTCGGGATGATAGAGCTGGTGCTGTCCTAATGGATCCAGGTCCGCAATCAGGTGGCCCCGCACACGGTAGAGATTGATCAGGCGAAGCACTCCAATCTGTTTATCCAGATCGTCTCGATTAGGGGATGCTCCCGGAAAAGAGGGATGATGATCCCGAGCCCATTGAATCGGGATAGCAGGCAATTCCAAATCTTCAAAAATCTGCTCATAAAACAAGTCTTGTCCCAGGAGCAGCTCATTGACTCGACCAAGAAACTCTCCGGATTCCGCGCCTTGTATAATGCGGTGATCATAGGTACAGCTGATGGTCATCACTTTGCTCAGCCCAAGACTTGAGAGCGCCCGGGGCGACCAGGCATGATATTCTGCAGGGTATCCGATGGTTCCTGTGGCAATCACAGCGCCCTGACTTTTCATCAAACGAGGGACGGAAGAGATGGTTCCGACGGTTCCGGGATTTGTCAACGTAATCGAAGTGCCCTGAAAATCCGCAGAGCTGATGAGCCCTTTACGGGCTCGCTCAATTATTTCATTGTAAGAACGAACGAATTCCCGGAAGGACATTGTATCCGCGCTTTTCATGTTGGGCACAAGCAGCGTGCGTGTTCCATCCTTTCGCGCTACGTCAACGGCTATCCCCAGGTTGATTTCGTTCATTGTCCTGCGGTGGGGTAATCCGTCGATCAAATCATAGTGGGAGTTGATTCCCGGAAAGCTATGTAAGGAGCGCACAATAGCCCAGGCAATCATGTGCGTAAACGATACCCGGCTTTGACCGCGTGTTTCTGCATTCTCGTTGATAATTCTGCGGTTCTCTTCCAAAAGTTTTACGGGAATAACCCGATACGAAGTTGCCGTTGGAATCTGGAGGCTCGCCTCCATGTTTTCCACTACACGCAGGCTGCCGCCGCGCATTGGTTCCGCACCGGAATGTTTTACCGGTTTCTGCCCAGAGTCTGTTTCGCCATTCTTCGCTAGCGTTGGTTTTTCAATCTCCATTCGATCGCTCATCAGATAATGTTTTATGGAGGATAGAACGGTTGGGATCTTCTGCCGTTCAACTCTATTATGACCAGCAAAGGGCGATCGCTATTCTTGATCTGACTCCGCGCCCTCTGCTGCGTCTCCGGCGAAATACACGTTATAAAACTCCTGCGCCTGGGCGAAGTCCTTTTTTTCAACAAGCAGTTTCGTTGATTCAGCCCTGCTGGCGATGCCTATCGGATCGATTTCGCCTTGTACGACAGTTTCAATGCCGTTTCGTTCCAGCAGTTCCTGAATCATTTCCGCCTCGGAAACATTGACGAAGCTGGCCAATTCCACCAGATCGAGGCTGCCATCATCTTCGATCGCGGTTTCCTGCGGCAAAGAGTCAACCAGCGGGATGTTACAAGCTTCGCAGCGGCTTGTTTCGTTGCCGTATTGCATTTGACAGTTGGGGCACGAGAGCATAAGTCCCTCCGATTCAGGATTACTGTTGAAATTATTGCACTAATCCGTCGGATAGAGTAGTAAAGAGTCTGCAAAAATATTCGAATTTGGCATTGAAGAAGCGATTTTACACGGGCTGTTGGATGAAACTCCAACGCCATGCTTCTCCCTGGGAGCGTCGGCGTTTCACCCAATGCCGCATAGTTTTTTTTGACTACGCTTTTTATTGGGCTGCGGAGCGGCGGTCAGAAAATAGCCGGCGGTGAGCGCTTTTTGCGAACCCCCGGTATGGCAATAAACAGCAAGGAGCACTGGAAGGGCGAAAGATATTGATAATTACATCTTTCGCCCTTTGTCTGATTTATCCGATTTCCTTTCTAATTTCCCCGCTTTGCTCTTGCCCTATAGATATAGAAAGGCTTATAAGGACGATACGCTCTTGATGCATCCGGTAGCGAAGCGGTGTGAAGTGTGGTGATTCCCCCAATATGCGCGCTGCGGATTTTCAATTTCACCATGGAGGAATTGCGTGGCATTCCCAAGTAACAAAACCAAGATCGTTGCCACAATCGGCCCCGCTTCGGATTCTCCCGACGTGCTCCGGGATCTGATCCTGGCCGGCATGAATATCGTTCGTCTCAATTTTTCTCATGGCGATTTTTCCGGCCATGCGGAAACCATTGCCCGAGTACGCGCCGCGGCCAATGCCGTCGGTCGGCGGGTTGCCATCATGGCCGATATGCCGGGGCCCAAGATGCGCATCGGTAAATTCAGCGAAGAACCGGTCCAGCTGTCGCCTGACGATATTTTCATGCTAACGACAGAAGATATTCTCGGCTCACGGCAGCGGGTTTCAGTCAGTTTCCAATCGCTCCCTAGTTCAGTGCATCCGGGCGACCGGCTGTTCCTAAACGACGGATACATTGAACTCGAAGTCATACGAATTGAAGGTTCAGACGTTGTCTGCCGCGTTCAGGTCGGGGGGGAACTGAGGTCACGCAAGGGTGTGAATTTGCCCGGGATCGATCTCGGGATGAGCGCCTTCACGGAGCACGATCACAAATGCCTGGCATTCGCCCTGCAGAACGGCGTAGATGCGGTAAGTCAGTCTTTTGTGGATCGGGCCACTGATATTACAGCTGTGCGCACTGCGGCAGCAGATCTGGGCTTCCATCCCATGATCATCGCCAAGATCGAACGATCGGGCGCCCTAATGCGAATTGATGAAATTATGGACGCCGCAGACGGGATCATGGTAGCTCGTGGCGATCTTGGTGTGGAGATCCCTATCGAGGAAATGGCCGTTACCCAGAAACGGCTGATGCGCCTTGCCAATCTCAAGTGCAAACCAGTCATCACGGCCACCCAAATGCTGGAGTCTATGATCATCAACCGCCTGCCGACCCGGGCTGAGGCAACAGATGTTGCCAACGCAATTCTTGACGGAACTGATGCCGTCATGCTTTCGGGAGAATCTGCCATGGGCTGCCACCCGGTTGAATCTGTCACCATGCTTGCGAAAATCGCAGCCGCAACCGAAGCTTACCGTTCATCTTTAATCCCGGCTCACCTCGAAGAAGCAACCATTCGGGACGAGAACATTGAAGCGGAGGAGCTGATTGCCGCCAGTGTTGAAGCGGCCTTTCGCCGGATCACTCCGGCCACGGTCATCGTTCCCACGCGCAGTGGGCGCACAGCGCGTAGTATTGCGCGCTTTAGGCTCCCTGCATGGATCACGGCTTTAAGCTCGGAGCACAAGACTTGTCAGGATCTCTTGTTCTCCTACGGCGTGTTTACCTGTTTTGAGCCCGACCATCCGGATGACTGGCAATCCTGGTCTCGCCGGTGGCTGGTGGACCAGGGACTCAAGGGGCGCTTCGTGGTGCTGACTGAAGGGCCGTCGCACAAGCACCCGAACCGCAATAACCGCATGGAAATCATCGATTTGAAACAGTGACCGAACTAATCGCCTGAACGGCTTAAAGGCTTAAAGGAGCAGCCATGCTTCCGAAGATCGATCCAACTGCAACCACTGCCTGGAATAAACTCGCCGCCCATTATGAAGCCATGCAGGGGGTTCACATGAAGGATCTTTTTATCAGGGAACCGGAGCGCTTCAGAAATTATTCCATCCGCTTCAACGAGATCCTCGTCGACTATTCTAAGAACCGTATAACCACCGAGACGCTCAAGCTTCTGCTTGATTTGGCCGCGGCCTGCGGGCTAAAGGATGCCATCGCGGGCATGTTTGCGGGCGACAGGATCAACGAGACTGAAAAGCGCGCTGTTCTGCATACAGCTCTGCGCAATCGGTCGAATATACCCATTTATGTTGACGGCAGGGATGTCATGCTGGATGTCAACGCCGTGCTCGCTAAAATGCAGGGATTCTCTGAGCAAGTGCGATCGGGCGCATGGAAGGGATTCACGGATAGGCGGATCACGGACATCATCAATATCGGTATCGGCGGATCGGATCTGGGCCCAGTGATGGTCACAGAGTGCCTGCGACCCTATGCCCAGCCTGGCTTGCGCGTTCATTTCATTTCCAACGTGGACGGCACACATATCGCCGAGACACTTGGATCACTCGACCCGGAAACTACGCTATTCCTGATCGCCTCCAAAACCTTTACCACCCAGGAGACCATGACCAACGCCTTCAGCGCGCGCGACTGGTTTCTCAAGCGCGCAGGTGACCGCGCCCACGTAGCACGCCATTTTGTGGCAATCTCTACAAACACGGCTAAGGTCAAAGAATTTGGTATCAATCCCGACAATATGTTT
Organism: Acidobacteriota bacterium; assembly: GCA_023265215.1. Lineage (GTDB taxonomy): Bacteria > Acidobacteriota > UBA6911 > UBA6911 > UBA6911 > UBA6911. Next base: position 1,129 of record JAHFUH010000018.1, on the reverse strand, counting down.
GCCTTCTGGGACTGGGTCGGTGGCCGTTACTCCCTATGGTCGGCCATCGGGCTTTCCATCGCCTGCTACGTGGGCTTCGAGCGCTTCGAGGAACTGCTTGCCGGGGCTTATGCAATGGATCGGCATTTCTGCGAGTCGTCCTTTGATTGCAATATCCCGGTGATCCTGGCTCTGCTTGGCATCTGGTACGTGAACTTCTTAGGTGCCGAGTCCGAGGCGATCCTACCCTATGACCAGTACCTGCACCGGTTCCCGGCTTACTTTCAGCAGGGCAACATGGAAAGCAACGGCAAGTCTATGAGCCGCGCCGGCTGCCGCGTCGGGTACAGCACCGGGCCTATCATCTGGGGCGAACCCGGCACGAACGGACAGCACGCTTTCTACCAGCTGATCCACCAAGGTACACGCCTGGTGCCGGCCGACTTTCTCGTACCAGCGATAAGCCACAATCCCATCGGACATCACCACTCAATTTTGCTTTCAAACTTTTTCGCACAAACCGAAGCCTTGATGAAGGGCAAAACAGCTGAAGAAGCGGCGGTTGAACTGCGAGAGGAAGGCAAGAGCGAGGAAGAAATCCTGCGCCTCACCCCTCATAAGGTATTTGAGGGAAATCGACCAACCAATTCCATTCTATTCAAGAAACTAACGCCGGCCGTGCTCGGCAGCCTGATTGCTCTGTACGAGCACAAGATCTTCGTCCAAGGTGTGATTTGGAACATCTTCAGCTTCGATCAGTGGGGCGTTGAACTCGGCAAGCAGTTGGCCAACAAAATCCTGCCCGAGCTTGCTTACGATAGCCCAGTCGCAAGCCATGACAGCTCAACCAACGGGCTAATCAATGCTTTCAAGAAGATGCGCAAGGGGAATTAGGTTCTCAATGCGCTCTCGTTTTTCCCTGTTGTAGAGGATTGGGGAGCGAACAAGCTGGATCGCGACGCGATGGCCTTCGGGGTCTTCGGCCTTGTAAACAGTTCCCATGCTGCCATTTCCGACGACTTCCAGAACTGTATATTTGCCTAATATTTCACCAATCATAGGGTCTGGAAACATCCGGATTTCTTTGATATTCGATCACCTATAAAGCGCAAAGTTGGTAGTTCGCATTGGCATGGAACTGTAAAGTCGC
>JAHFUH010000306.1 GCA_023265215.1 Acidobacteriota bacterium | reverse complement strand
AAAAGATGCTGAAATGCAGATCAATCCAAAGAAAACAAACGCTTTCATCGACAACCTCCAGTATGCAATATCATACGTCAGTTCCAGTTTATGGGAACAACAAATATCCAAGCGATCGGGATCGCGGGCGGCATCGGAATCGGGGTCAAGGCAGTTTAAAAACCGCTTCCAATCTAAAAATCGACCATGAAAACAAACTGGTAAATTCCGAGGCGACAAGCGGCGCCTCGGGATTGCCTTCATGCTTGATGAAAGCGCCGACCATGCCAGAGGTTTACCGCGAATCTGATTCGCCGGGAATCCGGTTACTGCACGGTAGTGCCGCTCGAAGGTTTCCCTTCCCCGATCTGCTTGTCCCGCTGCGCCTGAAGCGCCTGGATCAAGCCATCGATAATTTGCGTAGGAATTACAATTACGGCTTTTACGGGCGCCGGCAATGTCCCGGTCTTTTGCACTTTCAGAGCTTCTTCTTCATTCTGAGGGCCAACGACGTCGCAGAAAGTCAGGGTGCAATCAATCGGCGAAACACTCACTTGAACGTAATTGGAATAAACGCGCGGAGACTGGATGGTATGATCGGCAATTATTTGAACCGGCTTTTCTTCTTTGGACATATGATTCCCCCTGTTTCAATTCATCGGGGTCGGTATCGGGGTCGGATTGTTTCATTTCGACCCCGATACCGACCCCGAAATTTTCAATAAGTAGCTTCCATTCAGGTCTATCCGGGAGGCCAGCGAAGGACTCTTCCGCCCAAGATATGTATGTGCAGATGGAAAACGGATTGGCCCGCTTCCGCATTGGTATTGATGACGGTCCGATAACCCGTGCTGTCGATGCCGTGTTGCCTGGCCATTTGCCCAACCACAGTCAGCATGTGCCCCAGGAGGAGTTTGTCGCCCTCCATCGCGTCATTGAGAGAAACTATGTGCTTGCGCGGAATGACAAGCAAGTGAACAGGCGCTTTGGGATTGATGTCCTGGAGCACAACGCAGCGTTCGTCTTCGTAGACGATTTTCGCGGCCTTCTCGTGAGCGGCGACCTGGCAGAAAATGCACTCCAACGATTTCACTGGCATCTCTCTTTAGAAGCCGGGAGCCAGAAGCCGGAAGCCGGAATAACTGCAATTAATCAAATCATTCCGGCTTCCGGCTTCTGGCTCCTGGCTTCTTTTTCACTGAATTCGTTCGATATTCGCTCCCAGGCGAGCGAGCTTCTCCTCGATTCGATGGTAGCCTCGATCGAGATGATAAACTCTGTCCACCACCGTTTCCCCTTTGGCTACCAGCGCTGCGAGTATAAGCGAGGCACTGGCTCTCAAGTCCGAGGCCAAAACCCGTGCGCCTGTCAAAGGCTGCCCGCCTTTCACGATCGCCTGCCGGCCGTCGATCGTGATATCTGCTCCCATTCGGATCATTTCCAGCGCATGCATGAACCGATTCTCAAAAATTGTCTCAGTGATTACGGCACTTGCGTCGCCCTGCGTCATCAAAGCCATGTATTGAGCCTGCATGTCCGTCGGGAATGCAGGATAAGGGTATGTGGTGACGTTCTTGGACAGAATCGGATCCCTGCCTATAACGCGGAAATGGTCCGGCCCGATCGTCACTTCGGCGCCCGTTTGGCTCAATTGGGTCAGGACTGACGTCAAATGTCTGGGATTACAGTTTACAACTTCCACATCACCGCGAGTGATTGCGCCGGCGACCGCGAAAGTCCCGGCCTCGATGCGATCCGCCATAATCTTATGCCGGCACCCGTGGAGCTTTTTGACTCCGTGGATTCTAATGGTTCGAGTCCCCTCCCCTTCGATTTGAGCACCCATGCTGCGAAGCAGGCCGGCAAGGTCGCTCACTTCCGGTTCGCATGCGGCGTTGTCCAGAACGGTTTCGCCTTCAGCCAGTGTCGCGGCCATCATCAGGTTTTCAGTACCGGTGACCGTGACAGTTTCCATCAGAATATAGGATCCATGCAGGCCGGTAGTTGAAGCCTCAATGTATCCGTGCGCGATTTCGCAAACTGCGCCCATCCGTTCCAGCCCCGCGATATGGAGATTAACCGGGCGCGTACCGATTGCGCAGCCTCCCGGCAGTGACACTCTTGCCTTTTTAAATCTGCCGACCAGCGGACCGAGCGCCAGAATCGACGCCCGCATGGTTTTCACCAATTCATAAGGAGCTTCGAATGATTGGATATCGAACGCACGCAAAGTTGCCGTTCCGTCTTCCCCTACTTCGGCCGCGCCCCCCATTTTCTGAAGCAGATTGCGGGTAGTCAAAACATCCCGGACATAAGGAACATTTTCCAGGTGCAGGACATCCGAAGTCAGCAGCGAAGCCACCATCGCCGGCAATGCGGCGTTCTTGGCGCCGCTGATTTCGATTCGCCCCGATAATCGATTTCCGCCGATCACTCGAATTTTATCCATTGCTTCTCCTGGAGATCTTCCGCGCGACCAGGCAGCGGGGTATCCCCTGTAAATCGTTCAAAATCATTTCAACAGACAGGCATGCGCTTTCCGCAATCTCCCGAATCTGCTCGGCTTGGCCTGCGCCCGACTCAACCAGGAGATATCCTCCCGGAACAAGATGAGGAGGAACCCCGGGAATCAAACGAGAGTAGATTTCCAATCCGGACTCGCCGCCAAAAAGGGCCAGGTGAGGTTCAAAATTTCTCACATCCGGAGGGAGATTATCACATTCCCGGAGGGCTATATATGGAGGATTGCTCAAAATAAAATCGAAGCGCAGCTCTGCAAGAAAGCACTCCAACAGATCGCCCCGAATAAATTGAATCCGGTCCGCCACGCCATGACGAACGGCGTTTTCGCGGGCGATCTCCAGCGCTTCGCAGGAAATATCCACGGCCCAGCCCGTGGATGAAGGAACTGCTTTCGCGATACTGATTGCGATGCAGCCGGATCCGGCACCGACATCCACAAAGCGGGCTGGAGACGAATGCCTCTGCATGAGCTCAATCGCTTTCTCCACCAGGATTTCGGTTTCTGGACGCGGGATCAGTACGGCGGGCGTAACCCGGAACGGAAGCCCGTAAAACTCCCGCTCGCCCGTTATGTAATGCAGCGGTTCACCCGAGGCGTGACGCGCCACCAGTTTTTTGAAATGATTCCCAAGGTCCTCCGCAATCGGCTGCTCCGTGTGGCTGATGATCCGAACCCTGTCCCATCCGAGCGCAAAACCGAGCAGAAGGTCGGCCGAAAGCATCGGAGACCTTACTCCCGCCCTTGCAAGTTCCTCTGCAGCCCATCGTCGCGCATCGCCAATAAGCATAAATACGTGAAAATTACGAATTACGAGTTACGAGTTACGAATCCAAGCTCCAGGTACTAAATAGCATGCTTAAATTCGTAATTGGTAACTCGTAATTATGTTCAGACGGATGCTTCCTTCAACCGTTCCGCCTGGTAGTGGGTGAAGAGCGCTTCCAGCATGGATTTGATATTGCCGTCCATGATGTCCGTAAGGTTGTGCATGGTTAGCCCGATGCGATGGTCCGTTACACGGTTCTGAGGAAAATTGTAAGTTCGGATCTTCTCGCTTCGATCCCCGGACCCAACCTGGCTCCGGCGATTTTCCGCAATTGATTTTTGTTGCTCCTGCAGCGCGATGTCATACAGCCTCGACCGCAAAACACGCATGGCTTTGGCACGGTTCTTTATCTGCGACTTTTCGTCCTGGCAGGAAACGACGAGGTTTGTCGGGATGTGAGTGATCCTGACGGCGGAATAGGTTGTGTTGACCGACTGGCCGCCAGGCCCTGACGAGCAAAACGTGTCGATTCGAAGATCCTTGGCGTCAACCACCACCTCAACGTCATCCGCCTCGGGCATGACGGCCACGGTAACGGCGGAAGTGTGGATGCGGCCATTGGCTTCCGTGGTAGGCACCCGCTGGACCCGATGAACGCCGCTTTCGTATTTCATTTTACTGTAAACGCGAGCCCCTTCAATAATGGCGTCGATCTCCTTGTAGCCACCCACTTCGGATGCATGTTCTTCCATGATTTCAACCCGCCATCCGCTGCGCTCCGCGAACCGGGAGTACATCCGAAAGAGTTCGGCTGCAAAAAGGGTTGATTCGTTGCCGCCCGTGCCCGCCCGGATCTCCAGCAGGACGTTTTTTTCATCATTGGGATCCTTGGGCGCCAACAGAACCTGAAGCTCCTGTTGGCACTCCTTTTCCCGCTCCTGGAGAACCGCCATCTCTTCGTCGGCGAGCCTACGCATTTCCTGATCAGTTTCAGAGACGATCAGCGCCTTTGTGTCTTCAATTCCGCGCAGGATGCCTTTGTATTCGCGGAATTTTTCCACTATCTGGCGCAGTTCGCTGTGCGTTTTTGCATGTTTCTGGTAGATAGTGGAATCCGCCAGCACTGCGGGATCCGCCAGAAGTGAATTCACTTCTTCGAATCTTGTTTCCAGGGCATTAAGCTTGTCGATCATAGGGCATCCGTTAAATTGTTGAGATGGATGGAGCGAAACAGAAAGGATGAGCGCGGGCGGAGCCGCTAAGCCGCCGTCTGCGCTTCGCGGGACTTGATACCGTCGAGCTCGAGAGCTTCTTTAAGGGCGCGAATGGCGATTTCCAGCTGATCGTCTGAAGGCGGTTTCGTTGTGATGCGCTGCAGCGCCAATCCAGGAAGAACAATCAAGCGGAAAAACCCGCGCTGGCAACGGGGCGCCGACAGGCGGATCAATTCATAGGACAGCCCGGAAACGAGGGGAACCAGAACTATGCGTGAAAGAAAAATCATCCAGAATGTAGGGAACTTGAATAGAGAAAAAACAATGATGCTGACGACCATCACAAACATCAAAAAACTGGTGCCGCAGCGGGGATGCAACGTCGATTTTCTGCGCGCGTTTTCCACCGTGAGTTCTTCTGCTGCTTCCCACGTGTGGACCACTTTGTGCTCTGCGCCATGGTACTGGAACACACGACGGATATCCTTCATCAGGCTTACCAGAATAATGTAGCTCAGGAAGAAAATCACACGGATCAGGCCGTCGACCAGATTGAAGACTACCCAGTTGTGTATCGCGGGAACATAACCTTTCATCCAGGTTGTAATCCAAAGCGGCAGAAGGATAAACAGGAAAACAGCCGCAGCAACCCCGACGACCATGGAAATCGCGATAGGCAATGTCGAGCTTTCCTTCTTGCCTTTTTTTTGCGCCGTGCCCGGATCCACATCTTTCATGGCAACGTTGATTGAATAGTTCAGCGTGCGCATGCCCAGCACGAGAGATTGGATCAGGACGGCGAAGCCGCGGATTACAAGCCAGGAAAGCGGTTTCCAGTATGCGGACAAACGCTTTACCGGCTCTCGCTTTACCTCCACCGATCCGTCGGCGCGCCTCACTGCTACTGCATAGGCGTAAGGCGTGCGCATCATCACGCCTTCGATGACCGCCTGTCCGCCTACCAGGATATCCTCGGGCGACGATTTGGATTTCAAACTTGCCATCAAATGTCTCAGGATTTGGAGGGATTCACTTTATCCAGGCCGTATCGTTTTTGAAAACGCTCGATTCGTCCTGCGGTGTCGATCAGCTTCTGCTTCCCGGTAAAGAACGGGTGGCACGCAGAGCATAACTCCATCCGGATCTCGGATTTAGTGGAACGGGTTTCAAATTTGTTTCCACAAGCGCAGGTTACCAGCACTTTGTGGTATTTGGGATGAATTCCTTCTTTCATATCAACCTCTTTTTCGGGCACACTCTCTCTTTAAGCCCAAAGTAAAACGGGAAGTATACCATCCGGCATTACATGCGGTAAATAACAAAACGCCACCGATTTTACTGATTTCTCAGATTTAAAAACTTAAAAATCCGTGTAATCTGTGAAATCTGTGGCGTTTATGGTTTGATCTTAAAGAGGAATTTATTCGTGCGAATTATGATCAGCGTTGTGTCGGCAGATGAAGCGCGCGAAGCCCTGCTTGGCGGCGCCGAAATCCTGGATGTCAAGAATCCGGAGGAAGGGTCCTTCGGCGCACAATTTCCCCGCGTAATTCGGGAAGTGAAAAATGTGGCATCCGGCAAAGTGGAGATCAGCGCAGCAATCGGGGATTTGCCCAACTTGCCGGGAACAGCCGCGTTGGCCGCTCTCGGAGCCGCTTTCTGCGGTGCGGATTATGTAAAGGCGGGGCTGTACGGCCCGCGCAGCGAGGCCGACGCAATCGCGCTATTGCGCGAAGTGGAGCATGCGGTTGAAAAATTTGGCAGTTTGGTCATTGCCGCCGGCTACGCCGACTTCAATCGCGCCGGAACACTCGACCCGAAATGCCTGCCGCGTGTCGCCGCCATCGCCGGCGTCAAAGGCTGCCTGCTGGATACATATGTCAAAGATGGCTGCAATCTTTTCGAGTTTCTTGATCCGCAGGATTTGAGGCATTTGGCGGAAGAAGCTCACAAATCCGGCCTGTTGTTCGGCCTGGCCGGCGGGCTTCGCGGGCAGGACTTGCCGGTTGTCCGCGATTTGGGAGCGGACATCGCAGGTTTCAGGACGGCAGTTTGCCGGGGTAACAAGCGCAACGGCGCTCTTGATGCAGAGCGTGTCCGGCGGCTTCTGGTTGGCGCGGAGTACGGGGAAGAACGCGGATAATTATTTCTACGTTTTTCCGTGGCCTATTTTCGTGCCGAAAGTGCGGCCGGTTTCCAGCAATTGGGATAAGCGCTCCGGCGAGTTGCCGTTGATCACCC
>JAHFUH010000305.1 GCA_023265215.1 Acidobacteriota bacterium | reverse complement strand
TCCGGCGTCTCGTCGGCAAGACTGGATAATTGAGCCGCGTCGGCCAACTGCTCTGCGGTCACGCCGTTAATGGCCAGGAACTCAACCGCCTGACGATTGCCCAATGTGATCGTGCCGGTCTTATCCAGCAATAGAGAATTCACATCGCCGGCGGCTTCTACCGCCTTTCCACTCATGGCCAGCACGTTGTGCTGCATGACGCGATCCATGCCCGCGATACCGATCGCCGACAGCAATCCTCCGATGGTCGTCGGGATCAAGCAGACGAGCAAAGAAACCAGAACCGCGACACTCGGGACAACGCCCATTCCCGCCTGAATAACGCTGAAGACAGCGTATGGCTGCAACGTGACGACCGCCAGCAGAAAAATTAGCGTCAGACCTGCGATCAGTATATTGAGCGCTATCTCATTCGGAGTCTTTTGACGTTCCGCTCCCTCAACAAGAGCGATCATACGATCGAGAAAAGTCTCGCCAGGATTCGAGGTTATGCGGATCTTGATTTGGTCTGAAAGCACCTTGGTTCCGCCCGTCACGGCACTGCGGTCACCGCCGGACTCACGAATCACCGGCGCGCTCTCTCCGGTTATCACCGATTCGTCGACAGTCGCGATGCCGTCAATAACCTCACCATCCCCGGGAATCAGATCGCCGGTTTCACAAGCGACTACGTCATTGGCCCGCAGCGTGGATGCTGAAACGAGTTCGACTTTGCCGGCGGAGGTCAATCGCTTGGCCACCGCATCGGTTTTCGTCTTGCGCAGGCTGTCCGCTTGAGCTTTTCCGCGCGCTTCCGCCATCGCCTCGGCGAAATTAGCGAACAGAACCGTAAACCAGAGCCACACCGCGATCTGCAACGAGAAAACGACTCCACCGGATCCGGCAATTATATCCCGAAGCAGGAATGCTGTCGTGAGGGCCGCACCTATTTCGACTACAAACATCACCGGGTTTTTCATCAAGGTTATAGGATTCAGTTTCCCGAAGGACGCACGAGTCGCCCTCCCAACGATTTCGCGATCGAATAGCGGACGGGCCCTCGCCAGTTTCTTTGGAAGGAGCGATGTCGAGTCCTCTCGGGGAGAGAGGCCCTGGGACGGTTTTGGCGCTGTGGCTACTGTTGGCATGGCTTAACTCCAGAACGGCATTATGATGAGAGAGAATACTTTGCCGCTATGCATCAGGTAATGCTCTACGATCGGTCCTAACGAAACAGCCGGAAAATAGGTAAGAGCGGCCACGATAACAACGGTGCCTATGAGCAGCCCGACAAAAAGCGGACCATGGGTCGGGAATGTCCCGCTGGTGAATGGCACTTTCTTCTTGGCTGCAAGACTGCCCGCGGCAGCCAGAATAGGAATCAAGAAAATAAAACGCCCGATGAGCATAGCTAAGCCCATGCTGAGGTTATACCAGGGCGTGTTTGTGTTAATTCCCGCAAAGGCGCTTCCGTTGTTTCCTGTCGCGCTGGTATAGGCGTACAGAATTTCGCTCAACCCGTGTGGACCGTTGTTATTGAGGTTGGCAATTGCAGCGCCCGGTGGATTCCAGTAGCCTTTCACCGGAAAATTCACGTGCGAACTGATCGCACTGAAGATCAGGATGCTGGCCGATGTGGCAATGATCGCCAGCATCGCCATCTTGACTTCCTTCTGCTCGAGTTTCTTGCCGATATATTCAGGCGTTCGGCCCACCATCAAGCCGGCGATAAAAACCGCGATGATGCAGTAAATCAGAATTCCGTATAAGCCGGCTCCTACGCCACCGAAGATGACAATATCGGTCATCATATTGACCATAGGCACGAGCCCTGCTATGGGCGTGAAACTATCATGCATGGAATTGACGGCGCCGCAACTGGTGTCTGTGGTCAGGTTCGCCCATAATGTGGAATTGGCAATTCCGAATCGAACTTCCTTCCCTTCCATATTGCCGCCTGCCTGGCCGGGCGTCGCCGCAGTCTGAATCCCCAGGTTGGCGAGAATGGGATTGCCTGCCTGCTCGAATCCATAGCAGACGAACACACCAATCAGTGCCATGATCATGAACGCGGCAAATATGGCCCATCCCTGGCGCGTGTCTCCGACCATTCGTCCGAATGTGTATGTCAATGCCGAAGCAATAACCAAAAGCAGGAACATCTCGAACAGGTTGGTCAGCGGTGTCGGATTTTCGAAAGGGTGCGCGGAATTGGTATTGAAAAATCCTCCGCCATTGGTACCAAGCTCCTTAATCACTTCCTGGGAAGCGACGGGGCCTTGCGCGATGGTCTGTTTTGCTCCTTCAATCGTCGTAACCGATGTATAGGGCTTCAGGTTCTGAATCACTCCCTGCGAGCACAGAAACAGGGCGCCAATCAATGAAATTGGAAGCAACACATAAAGAAACGCACGCGTGACATCAACCCAGAAATTACCCAGCGTCTTGGCTTCATGCCGCGCAAAACCTCGCACAACCGCAATGGCAATCGCAATCCCGGCAGCCGCCGAGAGAAAATTCTGAACTGTAAGAGCCGCCATTTGCACAAAATAGCTCAGAGTGGATTCGCCGCCGTAGGATTGCCAATTTGTGTTGGTGGTGAAACTCGCGGCCGTGTTGAAAGCCAAATCCGGACTGACATTGCTTCCATTCAAATGCTGGGGGTTGAATGGCAGAAATCCCTGCGCCCGCTGCAGCAGGTACACAAGCACAAATCCAAAGATGGTGAAGCTGAGCAGCGACGCCGTGTACCTGGTCCAGCGCTGCTCGGCGTCTTCACGCACCCCGATCAGCTTATAGGTAAGGACTTCGAGCGGCCGTAAGACGGGATGCATAAACGTACGCCGGCCCTCGAAGACGCGTGCCATGTAAGCCCCAAGCGGCTTCGTGAACACAAATATCAAACCGAAGAAAACAACAATTTGCAAAATGCCGATATTTGTCATCGCTTCCTCTCAGAATTTCTCCGGGCGGAGCAGTGCGTAGATCAAATAGACGAACAGACCAAGCGACACAATGCCCGCGATTACGTAGTCCATTTGTTTTCTCCTATAGTTTGTCGCAGGCTTTTGTGAAAGCCCAGCAGGCAACCAGAAATATGCACCCCGTGGCGAGATAAAAAATATCGAGCATGGGAATTACTCCGTTTCAACCATATTTATTTGATATCCTGCGGCCAGCAGTTTCTGGGCCAGTCTCTTTTCGTGCATCGGCCACCATCTTTTCCTGACCCCGATCACTACCGGGGAATTGCGATGGAGAATACGTTTCAATGCTTCAATCGGATTACGACAGCTATAGGCTATAACTCGGGTTTTTTCCGGAAATTCATTGGCTTTTTCCTCGAAGTTCTTAACTATGAATTCCGTCGGGATAGGAGGTCTGTCAAGCGGTAAGGGGAATGGTACAACCTGGAGTGCCACCACAACGATATTAGCATCGAGAGGTTTCGCCAATTCGCCGGCTTTCTCCAGCGCTTTCAGCGTCCAGTCGATGGATGTGAAAATAACATAAACGGAAGGCCGGACCTTCGGGTTGACGCCTTTAATCAGGCTGATCGGTTTTTCAAGGCGGGCTGCAGTTGTCATATAGTTTCATGCCTCACGAATAATGCTACGCCGAGAGGCCTGAAGAACTCGTGGAGGAACCCTGAAGATGTGATGGAGAACCTATGAATATTTCATGAAGATTCGGAAATTGAGGACTCGGGAAGGTTGTTGAACCGATACCCAACCCAGGGCTCTGTGGTGATGAACACAGGCTGATCCGGATTCGGTTCTATCTTCTTTCGCAGACTTTTAACAAACACGCGGAGGTAATCGACCTGGTGCCCGTAATCGGCGCCCCATACGGCCTGGAGCAACTCCCGGTGGGAGATCACTTTGTTTGCATGTTGAGTCAGGTATCGAAGCAGATCGAGCTCCTTGGGCGTCAAGTGAATCGGTTCGCCTCCCCTGGAGACTGTGCGATCGACAAAATCGATAATCAAGGAACCGACTTGGAGCCTGTCCGGGGTTGCCTGCATAGCCGGCACGCGACGGAGTGCAGCGCGAATTCTGGCGAGCAATTCAGGCGTGCTGAACGGTTTGGTTACGAAATCATCGGCTCCGGCGTCGAGAGCCGCGATTTTGTCCGCCTCCGAGTCGCGGACCGTGAGCATGATGATTGCAACATTCTTGTCTTCCCGGATAAAGTTGCAGGCAGCCAGACCTCCCATTCCCGGCATATTGATATCCAACAGCACCAGGTCCGGATGGAACTGGCTCATTTTCTCGATCCCCTCTTCGCCACTTTTTGCATCCTCCACTTCATAACCGACACCGATCAGCGTGGTCTTCATCAGGCGTCTGATTTGGGGCTCATCATCAATTATGAGTATTCGACCTGCGCTCAATACGCTCTCCTATTCCTTCTTTGGCCGGCAAGATCAGGCTGAATGTAGTTTCGCCGGGACGGCTCGCAACAGTCAAGCTTCCTCCGTGCGCACGCATGATGCTCTCGGCGATATTCAGACCGAGTCCCGAACCGGGGATCTGATTTTTCACTGAGGGGCTTCGATAAAATCTTTCGAAAACGTGTCCCTGCTCCTGGGCAGGAATTCCATTTCCGCAATCCGTGACTTCCACCGCAATGGATTCACCATCCCGGCGCACCCGCAGGGTCAGTGACGTTCCGGCCGGAGAATATTTTGCCGCATTATCGATCAGCTGCTTCAGCGCTAGTTTGATCAGTCGTTGGTCAAAAGCGCATGCGGGTATATTTTCGTCGCGAAGAATTTCCAATCGCCGACCCTGCAGCTCCGTTTTCAGAGTAGCGATCACCATGTCGATTGTATCGAATATATCCGAGATTTCCGGATTCACTTCGATGTGTCCGGCGTCCAGCCGGCCCATCGCAACCGTGTCGTCAATCAAATTTCCTAAATGCTGGGCTTCCTCGTCTGCAATCCTGAGCATTTCCATACGATTTTCATACGTTTGATCGGGATTTGCCAATAACAAAGTCGTGGTGGCCTTTATCGAGGTCAGGGGCGTCTTGAATTCGTGAGCCATGGCGTCAATGAGCGTTGTTCGCAATAGCTCGCTGCGCCGCGTTGCCTCGATTTCGTGAGCCAGATCCTGCGCCCTGGCTCGCTCCAAACCGATGGCGACCAGGTTTGCGATTCCCTGCAGAACTGAATCCGACATACTGCCGCCCTGAATCGCCAGGCTGGCAATCGGTTCCGAACCGAGCCGTATGGCGGTAAACGTACACGACTGATCGTTCAGGGACGTAGTGCCGTGCAATGCGGTTTCTCGAAGCTGATCCTCCAGGCCATCCAGTTCCGATGGGCCCGCTCGATAAGTATCGCCTGTGCGCCGGTCAAAGAGAACCGCGAGATCCAGTTGAAATATCTCGGCTAATTTTCGGATAAGCTGCCCGGGAAATGACTCGGAACTGTCCAGGAGGAGGATTGCACGGCTGAAGGAATAAAGCCGTTCAATATGCTGCTGACGCTCAATGGCATCCAGGGCGCGCCGTTTCGCCTTCGTCGACAAACGGCTGGCGATCAGGGAGGTAGTGAGGAAAGTGAACAAAGCCACCCAATTCTGAGGATCGGCGATTGTTAAGTTTCCGACCGGCGGCAGAAAGAAAAAGTTGAAAGCCAGGGTGGCTGCGATCGAGAGGATAGAAGCTTCGATAAAGCCCCAGGTGCTGGCAACCACCAGGACAAGCAACAGATATGCAAATCCCGCAGTAGATGCGTTGACAGGAATGAATTTGTGCGCTGCAAATGTAAGCGCTGCCAGGCCCGCAAGAGATATCAATATCCGTATCCAACGCGCGCTCAAGGATTTTCAAGACCTCCGGCAATATTGTATCCCCTGTGTCCGCCCAAAGTCGAGGCCGGCGGGATTGGAAATTCGTTTAGCGGGTGCAATCGGAATTGGGACTAGCCGTGTTAACGACAAAAGAATTGGTCCTATGTCATTGGGCCGCTGCAAGCATCCTCTGCCGACCTAAACCACTTCTCCTTCAGCTTGGCCCCAAAATTACAATTGATAAATGACATTTGATGTCCCACTTCCGATTGCACCCTTGCTCAGCGCGGATGTGTATGTGCACGGCCGCGTCCACTATGCGTCCGGGAAAACTTCAATTTCCGGCGAATCGGCTGCAAGCGCTATCGGCTCTTTCGATGGCTGTTTTCCTTCGGATGCCTCCTGCTTCACATCGCGGAGCACTTCCTTCTCGTTGTTGGATTGCAAGTCACTTCGGAGCCGCTGCAATGCGACACGAACAACATCGCGGTGATGCAGTTTGTATCCCAATCCTTTTTCGGAAAGCTCCAGCCACAGGCTGTGGAGCAACTCAATATCCTGCGGCCAGAGACGGGGCGGGTGAGGTCCAAGGTTGAAATATGTGCGCTTGCCCGTTTCTTCGTCGATTATTTCAAGCGAAAGCTGGGGACGGGGATTCGGCAGCTGTTCCCATGCATCGCCGAAAGCCTTCGCCTGTTCCGATGCATTCATCTTGGAGGACAAGCCCATCACAACAAGATTTGATCTTATGCGCTGAGCGACCTGGACGACGGCCTGATTATAATTCCGGCCGGGAACAACGAGCAGTTCAACGTGTTTGCCGGCCTTTTCGGCAACGGTCACCACATGGCTGAAGAGCGAGGCCACGTTGCTTGAGAAAATCTGATCCACTTCGAGTTCGTGTCCGCCCGAACCATATCCCGTGGTGCGCTTGACGGTCAGGGCGACAATATC
>JAHFUH010000304.1 GCA_023265215.1 Acidobacteriota bacterium | reverse complement strand
CTACCGGCCTGCGCGTTAAGCTAAGGGGTAGGCTGGAAGAGCCGAAGGCTAAGAGAGAGCAAGTCTAGCGCTGAAAGCGCGGCGCAGCAAAGCCCAGGGCGAAGGCCGCACGGCGGCCGAAGCCCTGGGGTAGGACGTGAAAGGGAAAAAGCCCTCCTAAGGAACTGAAGTTGAGCCATAAAAACCTATGTCGTTTAATATCAATGATATACATTGAAAACATAAAAAATGGCCTTCAAATCGAGTTCCCTTCCTGTTGGGAACACCGCAGGTGGGCTTGATGCTGTAAGGGCGAAACAAGCGGACTGTGCCACGCATTACAGGGCTCCCCCACATCTCCTTCTGTGCCCAGGGTTTCGGAGCCCGCTATCGCGTGCTCCTTCACCCTGGGCTTTGCTGTGCCGCGCTTTCAGAGCTAGGAGCCTGTCCGAGCATATTAGGAGGTGCCGCGTTCAAGGCTTCGTGCGGGCAGATGCAAGGCGCCGCGACGCAGCAGATGCCCGTGCGAAGCCGGAACCCGAAGGGCGGCATGGGGGGTTGCACGGCAAACGCAAGGCGCGAGGAGAAGGCGATGCGGGGACATCTTCTGCATCGCGCTGCCCTGCCTCTGCCCGCGGCGTTCGGAACGCGGCTTCCATGGGCTGCCAGCCCCATTCTCTCGTCCGCAACTCAAGATCAAGACAATATTCGGTCGAACCCTCCGATGCTAAAACTCAAAAAACATCCGGAGGAACAAGGCTCCAGCGCTGTAAAACCTTCATCACGATGGCTTGCAGGCGGAAGGCATCACTCGCCTCTTTGGAGTTCGACAATATCTGTTGAAGCAGGAGGGCCATCGCAGCCTCGGGGTCCATTCGGATATCGAGAACCATATTATCCACTACGGTAAACAGCTTCCGGAAGGATTCGTCCCGGCTGAAGTGACCGAGCGTGTCCGCTATCTTTTCAGTTCCCAAAACCGCCGAAATTTCCGGAAGCAACTCATTAATTGCCCGGAGATAATTTGTTTTCGAGTGGCTCGTCAGTACGAAATTGACTCCAACTTCCAGTTCAGTCAATCTCTGGAGAAATATATCGATTAAGGGCTCAGGAATGATAGAACCATGCTGGGGTGCGATGATCAAGGGGGGGGGAGAAATCGCCCGAATTTGGGCAACAGCGTTTTTCAAGGCTTCTGAACTCGGCATGTAGAGTTCGTGGAAAGATCGAATACCCGCCCAACAGGCCGCATTGGCGATTAAGCTCCCTTTGGCGGAAAGGCCGCCGAGCAGGTCCCCGGAGAATAGAACTCTGGAGTTGGGATCATAAAGCATGACCGCTCCGCGTGCATGGCAAAATGGTGTTGGAATGAACTGCAGTTGATGTCCTGTTGGCAACGTGATGGAGCGATTCCAGAACTGTTCGATTATGATGCGGCGATCAGGCATCAAGTCATAGAACCGCGATAACCTCCATGAATCTTCGGAGCACCAGACAACCGCTCGGGAACTGGCGCGCTGGAGAAAGGCTGCGTTGGCCGCAACATCGGGATCCTGATGGTTAAGAAAAAGAACATCAACCGCCTGAAGCGATCCGATGATCGAATTTATCTTGGCCGTGACAACTTGGAGGTCGCAGTAAGGACCGGGATCTACAACAATTGAAAAGTGATGATCGCGTCCCTGCAATCGGAGGAGATAGGTGTTCCTTTCGAGTAGTTCCCCTGCGCGGCGCCCCGCCCAGAAAATGCCGGGTGCAATTTCAATGGCGGGCTCAACATTGGCATTGGCTGCATGTTCCACCAAAGTGACAATCTCTCGAGTTTTGGCTGTCTCCTCCAGTCCTGCCCTTGCGATGCTTACGCGGGGAGTATCCGGTGTTTTTCCCATCGCAATTGCAACCTGACGCAGCGCGTCTCCCATGTCCCGGACGCATCCGAAGCGTTCCTCCGGTTTTTTTGCAATTGCTCTCACTATTATATCTTCAAGCTCCTGCGGGATATTTCTTTCAGGAGCGCGGACGCTGGGGCGGGTGGGTTCAATCGTGGTGTGCATGAGAATGAGATCTGCAACGGGCGTCCCTTCAAAGGGGACACGGTCTGCGGCAAGTTCATAAAGGATCATGCCAAGAGCATAGATATCCGAACGATAATCGACGTGAGCTCCCATACACTGCTCCGGGGCCATGTAATTGGGGGAGCCTACAACAATTCCGGTTCTGGTGATGCTTCGGTCAACCCCTTCATTACATAATTTGGCGATTCCCAGATCGAGAATTTTAACGGTCCTGGTGCCAGGGCCATCGCCGACAAGGAACAGATTCGATGGTTTCAGGTCCCGGTGAATTATTCCTTTTTCATGGGCTGCAGCGATTCCTTCACTGGTCTGGATGACCACATCCACCGCATCCAGGAGGTTCATCGGCGCTTTCTTGATAGCGCCGGCAAGAGTATCTCCCACAAGCAGTTCCATAATCATGAAAAGTGTGCCGTCCCCAAGTGCTCCGAAGTCCTCAATCTTTACCACGGTTGGGTGTGAAATCATGGAGATCAGAAGAGCCTCCCGTCGAAAGCGCTCCAGCAGCGATTGTTCGCTCGCATACATGGACTTCAGGAACTTGATTGCAACCTTCTTTTGAAGGAACAGGTGGTGGGCTTCGTAGACCTCGGCCATTCCGCCTTCGCCAATAAGCCTGACAAGACGGTACTTATCGTCTATTACCAAACCCACTCGGCTCTTTTCTCCGCTAAGGCTGGATTGCAGCAGGGCGCCGTCGTGCGGACAGAATTTCAGCAGGGAATCGAAGCCACGACCGCAAACGGGGCAAGCCGGCATGCTACTTCCCGCCATCTCGTCAGGCTGGACGACATCATTTTGAGCAACAGATGCGTCTCTTTCCATCAAAGGTTTATCCTCACGGAAATTGAAATGAGTGCTGACCGATTCGACAATTTCGGTCAAGGCCCATTCAAGACAGCAGTCCAAAAATCCTGCAGGGATTATATTTGATTTTGCTGTGAAATATTCATACTTTCGAATTCCTCTTCGCTTAAAATCTTGACGCCGAGTTCTCTTGCTTTATCCAACTTGCTTCCAGGATTATTGCCCGCAACAACATAATCGGTGTGCCGTGTAACAGTCGAAGTGGTTTTGCCACCGTTTTTCAGGATGAGCTCTTCCATCTGAACCCGGCTGAATCGGGCCATTGTTCCCGTGATAACAAATGTTTTTCCCTCAATGACGGACTGGCTGGACTCCGTTTTTTGCTCCATCGGTTCCGTCATGATTACTCCATGGTTTTCGAGTTCGGTTATTGTCTGATTTCCAGCGTTGCTGTGAAAAAACCTGTAAACGCTTTCAGCCACTATTGGGCCCACCCCGGGTATCTGGGCAAGGCGTTCCTCGGTCGCAGCCGTCAAAGAATGGATGTTTCCGAAATCTCCAGCAAGCAGCCTGGCATTGCGTTCTCCCACGTGCCGGATCCCCAGAGCCGTAAGAACCCGCGTCAACCCGCGATCTCTGCTGCTGTGGATGCTTTCAACGACATTTTGCGCTGATTTCTCGCCCATTCGTTCAAGTTCGGCGATTTGGACTGCATCGAGATTATACAAATCCGGCAATGATCGAACGATATTCCGGTCAACGAGCTGATCGATCAGTGCCGGCCCCAGTCCTTCGATGTCCATGGCTCGCCTTGTCGCAAAGAAACGAAGGCGTTCCTTTAACTGCGCCGGGCAGGAAGGATTGAGGCAGCGAATATATACTCCGCCTTCGTCGCGCGCCACCTCGCCTCCACAAACCGGACAGCTTTGCGGGAATTGGAACAGCTGTTCCGGTCCGGATCTCTTTTCCAATTCAACTCGAACAACGTGAGGTATGATTTTCCCTGCCTTTTCTACAATAACTGTGTCTCCTATCCGGATATCTTTGCGGGCTATTTCATCTGCGTTGTGCAGACTGACTCGCGAAACTTTGGTGCCGGCGATTTCCACTGTCTCGAGTTTGGCCACCGGCGTCAGAGTGCCTGTTTTGCCAACTTGCACGTGAATATCTTTGATTCTCGTGCTCGACTGCCAGAGCTCCACTTTATAAGCGATCACCCAGCGAGGGTATTTGCTTGTCGAACCGAGAATGCTCCTCTGGGTAAAGTTGTTGACTTTTATCACCAGTCCGTCCGTTTCATAATCCAGGGAGCTGCGAGCTTCGAGCGTTTCTCTGCAATATGCCAGGGCATCGTCAATGTTCTCCAGCCTGGCGCTGTGGGGCACGACCGGGACTCCGAGTTTTCGAATATAGTCGAGAAACTCGTCATGAGTCCTTAGCTCCACACCCCTTAATTCACCCTCGCTGTGAGAGAAAAACCGGAGACCCCGCTGAGAACACTGGCGCGGGTCCAACAGCTTGAGGCTCCCCGCAGCGGCGTTCCTGCTGTTTGAAAATACCCGTTCGCCATGTTCCGATTGCAGCTTATTAAGCCGGGAAAGCTCCATGTTCGTCATATACACCTCACCCCGGATCTCCAGAAAAGATGGGATCCCTTCAGGATCTGCGATCAGCCGGAGTGGAAGGTCCCGCACGGTTCGAAGGTTGTGAGTTATGTCATCTCCGCGCGTGCCGTCTCCTCGCGTCACCCCGAGAGTAAAACGTCCGTTCTCGAACCAGAGAGATGCAGAAACGCCGTCAATCTTATGTTCAACCAGATACTGGGGCTTTTCGCCCTGAAGCAAACGACGAATGCGGACATCAAACTCGCGCACTTCTTCGTCGTTATATGTGTTTTCGATGGAAAGCATTGGAACGCGGTGATTCACCTGGCGAAAACCTTCAATCGGATGTCCTCCCACTCGCTGGGTCGGGCTGTCGCCCGTTGTGAGATCCGGATTCTTCTCTTCGAGGCCCTTCAGTTCCTGCATGAGCCGGTCGTATTCCAAGTCGCTGATCTCGGGCTTGTCTTCTATAAAGTATTTGAAGTTGTGGTGTTCGATTTCCTGTCGCAACTCTTCAATGCGGCGTTTGACGGAATTATTCATGGCACGGCGCTCCCGCCCAAAAGATATATTAATTTTTCTTCTGTTAAGAATACACTCGAAGATATTAGAATAACCTCAAAAGCCTATTTTGAGGGAGACCGATATGAGTGAGGCTGCATTCGTTCTGCATGAACCTGAGGGAGAGAGATCTGAAGCGGAAGAGGGAGACCGCGTGAGCTTGCCTGCGTCTGCGGAGAAATACCTGGTCGATATACAGCATTTTTCCCACCTCGCCGGGGAATTAACCGCGTTTCTGTCGGAATTGTCGGAGAAAATCCGGAGTTCGGCGGAACAGCTGAAGATGATGGAACAAGCGGTGGCACTCAAAGCGGAGGACCTGAAGCGGCTGCACAATATCGAGGCGACTGCAGTGGATCTGGAACAACTGATCGCAAATCAACGGCTGCAAAGAGAGCAGTTAGAAAATTTCATGGCGGGCCAGCGAAGCCTGTGGGATGAAGAGAAGGCTCGGCGCAGCAAAGAAAATGAACAATACCTGGAAAACCTCAAGCTCCAGAGGCAGAAAGAGGAACAAGAATACCGGTTTGAATGGGCAGCCGAAAAATCAAAAGCCAAACAGGAATTGGCCGAGGAGCTGCAAACTATTCAAAAGAAAAACCGGGCGAATCAGGAAGCGCTGGAGAAGGATTTTTTAAAGCGCGAGCTTCTTCTCAAAGAGAAGGAGTTGGAATGGATGCAGCTCGCCCAGGAATTAGAACAGTTCATCTCCAAGCTGGGAAGGCGCTCTCCATCACATTCCAGGTAGGTGATTATTCTGCACGTCTGCGGCGATCCCAAAAGCGCGTCTTTATAAGACACCATAATCCAAGACCGACAAAACCGCCTGTTGCATCGATGCAGACATCGATGGGTGAGGCCGTTCGTCCGGGAGTAAAGATCTGGTGATATTCATCTGTAATCGAATAAAGGATGGCAAGGATTATGGCTGAAAAGAAATGGACGCCTTTTATTTTCTTTCCATTATTAAGTACGTGAAAATAGGAGGCGGACAACAAAGCATAGCCCAGCATATGCCCGCCTTTCTTGGCGAAAATATCCCAGGCGCCGAATTTCGGTAAATCAGATCCCGGCGTTGAAGAGGCAGCGAATATCAATCCCATTACGATAATTGCGGGTCCACAGCGCCCAATCCATTCTCTCATTCGAGCTCCTTTTAAAGAACGCATTGTAGTATGCCATAAGAGTCCAGAAGCCAGAAGCCAGAAGCCGGTAGGAAAGCTGCTGGTGCCCCGTTAGCTATAGGGAAGGATATGCAGATTTTGTGGTAGGGCCAAATCCCAAAAGCACACCGCAGAGGCGCTGAGATCGCAGAGAAATAAATTAAGTCTCTGCGATCTCTGCGTTCTTTGCGTCTCTGCGGTGTGCTTTTATTGTCCTATCTCCGCGTAACTAACCGGTTACAGCTGCGGGATAGTTTCCGTCACAAAACCCGCATTTCTGAGCCACGCAGAGCCGAATGATTCCGGCTTTCGGCTTCAGCTTTCCGGCTTCTTTTTCTGATTCTCTGCCTTGACAGCGCTGAAGCGCGCCCATTAATATGGCTTTTGGCCTAATTAAAATGGTAATTCAAACAATTGCCAGTCTTGTTGATACCCCCGGATGAAGACATTAACCAACGAGATCGAGGTGATTATCAGCAGTGCGCTGGAAAATCTTGATTTAATCCAGACGCTGACGGACTGCATAACCAATTTCATGCGCTTTGATGAAGATTCGGCGCATTGGA
>JAHFUH010000303.1 GCA_023265215.1 Acidobacteriota bacterium | reverse complement strand
GAGATATCCGAGTAGCTCACAACTTTAGCGTCGTTGAATTTTACGGAAGAGAATTCATATCCCCATTCATCCCCGTTTATGCGGCTAGGCGTCCCTTGTGCAGCTATCACTTCATCCTTAGTTGATCCAATCCCAAAGAAATTGGGAGTAGGATTCCTTTCTTGATGCTTTCCTGACGTTTTACCGAAAGAACTCTCAGATTTGATCGCCGTATCTGATTCTTTTTCAATAATCGTCAACTCGGTAGGTTTCGACGATTCCTCTCTTTCCGGAATAATCCTCGCTTTTGATGATCCTGAGATGCTTTCCTGTTCCTGTAATTGTATGTTTTTCGTTTGTATCGCTGAAGACGGATGATTCTGAAACGCACCCGTGGCGATTAAACAAAGCAACACAGCCGCCGAAGACACAATCCCGGTCGGAATGACCCATGCCAAGCGGAACCTTTGGCTTCGAATATAACCTATTGAAGTAGCAAATATCGCTGCGGCTATCAGATCAAATAACTGCCAAGTCGATTTATCCAGGTGAACTGGCAATATGGGATTGAACAAAACTGTTATGATTCCCATTGTCCATGCCCATTTCATTTTTTCAACTTCGATGGCCTGAACTGCAAGGTAGGCGGCACTTGGGCACACAACAAACCTTAATAATGTGTAGTAGCCATAAGGCCAATTAGCGATTGAGAGTGCCAAGAAAACAATGGAGATCGTAGCGGGGATTTTGCTAACACGAACGGAATTCACGGGCATACCTCCATTTCGAGAACATGGCGAAATCCCAATCTAGAGATGCTGTTCACCCATCGTATCCAATGATAACGTGGAGGCATCATAACATGGCTACTTGCATATATCGTCCCAATACGCACCTCTCGCCAGCTCCATTCTCAATTATCGGATCTGATTAAGCCCAATAAATTTGGGCAAGGATGCCGCGATTGGATGGCCCATTACGACAGAGCGCCGATAGAGGAACTGGATTCATTGGATAGCGCCGGCAAACTTACTTTGGCCGGCGGTATATTGGGATTGGCAACGATTGTTTATTTGCCTCAAATCCGAAATGGTTTTAACGGGGCAAAGATGACATAAATCCCCTTATGTGAGAAGCTGACGGGCAGATCCACATGACTGGACCCGTGGAGGGCTCGTTCGAAGGCTGCTTTCATAAAGATTTGGACCGGAAAATCAGAAGCACGAAATCTAAATAGCCAAGAAGTTGGTTTTTTCTAGGGATTGGATTATGCTCGATCTCCAGGGGAGAGGCTTCCTCTGCGGCGATACAATACCGGTACGGGGCGGCATGTCAGATTTGGGAATTTAATTGCATCTACAGAATTGGATGCTATCCTGCCGGCTCCTTCTATCGCGGCTTATTCAAGAAATCGAAAACCTTCGATGCAGACGGGCTAAATGCGGGAACGAATTGGACCACTAAGCTCCTTTCTTCGGCTTATGAACGAGTGGGCGTGACTCTTCTCCTCTCCCCGCGCCTGGGCTATCCAAACCGCTCACAAGGCTCGCCAGCGAGACGTTAAAAACCTCGCCGATGCGTAGGAGGGTTCGAACCGTAATTGGACGACCCGCTTCAATTTGTTGCCAGTGCCGGGCTGAAAAGCCGAACGAGATCATATCTTCCTGCGTGAAGCCCTTCTGCCTACGCAGATCTCGAATTCTCTGCCCTAAACCCCGGAAGAACTTTATTTGATCGGTCACGGGCTACGTTGTAGCCGGGCACGAGCAATTTGACCACGAGCAGATTAGCTGGAGTTTTTCGAATGCATTGACGATAATAATAATTATCCTGAGCAGGGCTTTGATTTCTGTCGGAGGCCGACAATGC
The DNA here is from genome assembly GCA_023265215.1 of Acidobacteriota bacterium. Taxonomy (GTDB): domain Bacteria; phylum Acidobacteriota; class UBA6911; order UBA6911; family UBA6911; genus UBA6911. Next base: position 4,923 of record JAHFUH010000303.1, on the reverse strand, counting down.
GTGGGGCGTTAGTCATCTTCAAATGGTCCGCCTATTTGGTTACACTCTTCACACTTGCCTCCGTCCCATTCTCCTCAGTTGCATTGTTGCGGCTGATAGCTCAAGGAAGCGGCACAAGACATGGTTACGTTTTCGCGTATATAATTGTTTTTTACCTGCCTATGACTGCCCGATTGATCAAGTGGGACTATGATGATCCAAATACTTTCAGCAAAAGAGAAGTGCGGGATCGAATTATCATTGGCGGCATAGGCGTTTTAATTACTGCCTTGATCCATAGCACCAGCAGTTCCTTTGATCAGTTCTCCGCCCAAATAGGGTTCTTAATAGTTATTCTTGCTATTATTTGCATGTCACATGAAAAGGGGCTGCATGATCGTGCGCGCGGTCAATAGAAAACAAAGTCCGGTGGCCAGAGTCGAGATCAAAGAGGGATTCTCCATATATATTTATGAAACAGAAACCAAAATATGAGGACATGCCGGATCCACACCAGGAGGTCTGCCTGTTAATGCAGGGGCAACTGGAGGCCCACATGGCGGAATTCAACCCGGTCCAGTTGAAGGATTTGGAAGAATCAGGCCAGCTCCGGCAATACCTAGAGGAGAGGTCCAGCCAGGCGCGCCTGGTTTATCTGGACGCCCGGAGGGCAGGATGGTCGAGGCTCCAAGCGGGGGAGCTGGCGGACAAGGAGCTATACCCGCCCCCGGAGGCAAGCGAGGACGAGGCGGAGGATCAAGAGCTTTGTTGATCTTCCTGTAATCCGCGCCGCAATGAAAGTCCTAAAGACTTACCGTGCCTTTCGTGATCTCGGGCACGGCATGGTTCGAAGCACCGGCATAATATTTGAGGTTACATCCGCGTAAACGATCCGGCGCCCGTTTGGAAGTATGCTGCATACCACTTCCAGAATGGCGAGGAGGACAGACAATGCCGATTGATCACAGTGCCCCACTTCCGAACGAAGTAAAGGAACTAGTGAAGAAACGGATAGCCGAGCTGACTGAAGAGCTGCAAACCAAGTTTGATCTTGGGTTTCGTCATGGGGTTTACATCCTCCATGCGGTAGACAAAGCCGAACTCCCTGACGGTCTATGGATTTCGTTCTCGCCAACAATGCCGCCGGGGCAAGCCCATGATTTCCTGGAAGCCGGCTACGAGACCATGAAAAAATTCATTGATTCCGGGATCATCGAGAGATTAAAGATCCTACACGAATACGACAAGACTCATCCCAAACCACGCAATGGTAATTCTGATCCAAACGGGGTACAACCGCCAGGAGTGAAAGGCGCCTCACATCATCAATAGGGGATTCTTTGTGAATTTGGCTTGTGGGCTTTGCCGAAGGCAGCGCCGGAGTGGAAGGGCCGGGTTGGATCCGGGGGCGGCGTCGAAGGGACTCCCGGCACACCGCGAAAACAATTCGTGCTTGACGCGAATCTGGCGGATATTTGATCTTAATCCAATGCGCTGACCGCTCATTCGATTCATACAGCGCATCCTTCCGCTTCGCCACAATGCCTCTCCAGATCGAGTTCGCAGGCGGCCTTGAACAACTCGATCCCGGTCCCGTCCGTGTGGCTGGCAGCATCGGCCTTATCGCATATTTCGACAATTAAGCCGGGGAGGGTATGAGAGAAAAAGCTCAATGCCTTGCAGAAACGCTCTATGCTCTATATCGATGTAAATTGACCCACAGGTAACCAAATGTCGGCAGGCGGGCCACTTTTGCTGGCGTTCAAATAGACTCCCGCAGGATTTTGATCCGTCTTTCGGAAGTGCAAGCCCATAAGCCCTTCGGTTAGTTTATCTTTGGATTATCCAACTTGGCCATTCTTAGCCAAATTTTGGTTGTTTTATCTGCCCACTCTCCAAAGTGCACCAGCGCAATTGAAACATTGTGCAAATCAAGCTGGACATTACGATAGTCCCGTTCACGCGCCAGATTTTTCGCCCGGTCAAGGTAGTCCGCTGCTGATTCGTCCCATTCGACCAGCTTGCTTTTAAAAGCCTTTACAAGTTCCGATAATTCGGTATCTCCAGTTTTTGGAACCGAAGCAGTGAGTGTTTCCAAGGTATGCTTTAGATTTGTGTATCCCGGAATTTCCATGAGAAACTCTTCTAGCATAAGCCCTCCGGAGCCCGATTGATGGTTCATTCAGTTTTTAGCATCGAGGTTGCGGGCCGCAGGGTCGATGCATTTTTTTTGAATTATACCAGACCTCCAGCCGGATGGGGACCAGATCCCTTCCATAGAATTCCGATGTACTGCTCACATGAGTATACGCAAAAAAACGCTTTTGACTTCCTGCGAATTTGTATTTGCAGGAAAGCCATTACTGGCATTTCTTTTGCTGTTTTTGCTGCCGCGCTATTTGGCAGGACAAACCACAGCCGACTATTCGCGTCAAATCTCGAAGTCCGATTTAAGTCATCGAAATCCGGTCTTCTCGGACATCATACAAAATAGCTCCCTTGCCGCGGCAATAACCTGTAAAAATTGTAGTAACCGAGCCTTTCTTGGATTGGGACCAGTTCTTATACCGGGTATAATGGCCGACAACACCCTCGAGGAATAGGAGAGGTTATGGCGATCGAAAATCAACTTTCACGGCCCGAAAAACTCACCAATGCGCAAACGGTTTTGTATGAAATTACGATGCTGCGCTATGCGAAAGGATGCTTGGAATCAGAAGGGGCTTCTTGGACAACCGCCGATAACTGGGCTTATCTTGAAGTCTTCCTGCTGCACTTCCGAAACCTGCTTGAATTTTTCAGCGGGAGTGCCGTAAGACGACTTCAAGATGATGATCTGACTGTCGAAAGACCAACGGATATATGGGGTAGCGACAAGCCGGATGCGGACGCCCTGGATAAATTGAAGCGGAACGATTTATTCACCAAATACGAGCGCGATGCGAGGCCCAAGTCCATCTCTAAATATTTGCAGCATTGCACGACTCAAAGAACCAGCGAAGCGAGATGGAACGTGGGAGAAATGTACAGAGATCTTGAGCCGACGATGTTGGAATTCGAGTCGCTGGTCCCTAAAGGGGATCGTGAGCACGCGCTTCACTGGCAAAAGACTATGATCGCAAAGCACCAGAAGAGGGATCCAACGTACCACACGACTTTTTCTGATTCCGGTGCCTCCAAGGCCACGGTGTCGAAATGAGAGCTTTCCGGCAAACAGATTCAAAGAGCGTGATGACGATGCCATAATTCAATATGGGAGGAAGTGATGCCCGATTATCCAGAGGAGAGTGCGAAAGACAAGGCTATTGCCGCGGCCCGAGCCGTTACCAAGGGTGCCATTGGAGGGGTTCCTATCGCAGGTTCATTCCTAACGGAAATTGTTGACCTGCTTTATCGCAAGCCTATCGAACAGCGCCGAGAGGAGTGGCTGCGGGATGTGGCAGACGCTTTATCTGAGATCAGAAAATGGCAGGACGATTTGACGCCAGATCGTCTTGCGGAGAACCCACAATTCATCACGCTTCTTCACCGCGCAACCGAGGCTGCGGTGCGGACGCATCAGGACGAAAAGCGCCGGCTTCTTCGAAATGCCGTAGTGAGCGCAGCTCTGCCAACGGCTCCCGGTCTCGACAAACAGCTCCACTTCCTTCGTCTTGTTGAGGAACTAACGATTAACCAAGTGATAGTGATGGTTTTGTACCGTAACCCAAGCGAGTGGTTCCGGCGTCAAAACAGGAAACCCAAGGATTTTTATGCTGGCAGCCGAGACGCCGTAGTGGAACAGGCTTATCCCGAATTGCACAAGAGCCCTGATTTCAAGCTGCTTGTCCTTGGCGATATGGAAAAACGTGGGTTGCTATTCGGGCTGTCTGCTATGGTCTCTGGAGGAGCGGTTTACGATTCAGTCACAACTCCACTTGCAAACGAGTTTTTGGACTTCGTGGTGGCGGATCCTGAAATGCCCAAACCGTAGGAGGCGAGTATCAGAAAAAACAAGCTCGCGACCGGCAATGAGAGAATCCGCGCTCTGATTTACTGTATTGCCAGAGCTAAACCCCGATCGCATTGTCTATGTTTTTCTTAACTTCAGCTACGAGGCAGCCCTCCGCGGCCGTTCGCTGAAGCCAATCAGAGAAGACGGTGACGGTTCGGAGAGGGGTATTCACGCCAAACGGTTTTATCTTCAGAGAATAAGTCTTACCGTCAGGGCTTGGCTCAATTTCAAAAACAGAATATCCACTCTTCGCCAGATAGGAATTTGTAAGATTCCATAGAACAGTCTCTTCCTTTGTCATTATTTTATCCCCCGCATCACCCTGATCAAGCTTAGTGAATGCATTAGCCCTATGGGCGGTCGGAACCGCCAATCCATTGAAGTCGTTGCTACCCATGTCAAGCCAAACCATGTTGCGAAGCCCACTATCCCGCTAATGGATAAATACCCTGCCTTCTCTTGAAGGCAGGGTTTCAACGAAATCGAGTTTAGCCAGCCACTCTCCGAGCTTTGATGCTCGCACGATGAACACTGTTCGATCGCCGATATCTTTTTCCGATGTCGAGAATGCTTTGCGGAATCGAACATGTTCGACATGTGACAAAGCAGCCTCGTTCGGCGTCAACTGCCCGGAGTCGAGAGACACTTCTGACGGATTGTATCCACCAAGAAAGATTTCGGCGTTTGTGACGAGAACTGGTAGGATGGGCCTGTCTGTTTCTGGATCATGCTCGATATTAAAACTCTTCTTGTAGTGCCGAGCATAGGCATCTGTGCCTCGAACGAGAAGCTGAGCGTCTCGTTCAAGAAGGCGCTGATCCTTCCCTGAATTGCTAGTACTAACCACACAGAACTTCGATTCAGCCGACTTTGGCATTAGTAACCAGTCGCCGCAACAGAGTTCCATCCTCTTGGTCGAATCTTTAATCTGAGTCAAATACAGGCATCTC
>JAHFUH010000302.1 GCA_023265215.1 Acidobacteriota bacterium | reverse complement strand
CACATTGCAAGAAGCAATGCAGGCGTGCAATACCGTGCAGACTTGCGTACCTGGGGGAAACCCGGCTGTGGTGTGTGGCACATATGGCTGCGCCCCGGCACCGGGAACCATTACGAAAACCTGCGTCCAAACAGCAGACCCGGGTTGTTCGGCGGTGGCCGGCTACGAAGTGAAACTTCAGATGGGATTACTGGGCGGGGCACTGCCGCCAAGTGTTACCATGCCGGCGCAGGTGATTGTCAAGAGGGGGACAACTTCTGTCACCTTTCCAATAACCGTAGGCCTATTTTCAGGCGGACAAGGCGTCAACAGCATGTTCCTCGTTGTGGCATCGCCCGTGGGCGGCACGGCAAAGCTTTCCAATCCGATCGCAGTCGTGCCATAGCGCTAAGGACGGAGACCGGAACAATCCGATCTAGGAGCCTGTCCGATGTTCCAATCCGGAACCGAGTAAAGCGTGTTCCGCGTCCCTTTTCGTATTTCTCAAACCCTATAGGGGAAAACCGCTGCAGGTGCAGACGAGGTTGCGGTCGCCGTAGGCGCTATCGATTCGTCCGACTGAAGGCCAGAATTTATGCTCACGCGTCCAGGGCGCCGGGAATGCCGCTTCTTCGCGCGAATACGGATGGGGCCATTGGCTCGCCAGCAATGCATCCATGGTGTGAGGCGCATTTTTTAGAAGATTATTCTGCGGATCCGCTTTCCCATTTTCGATTGCTTGAATCTCCCTGCGGATAACAATCATCGCCTCGCAAAACCGATCCAGTTCATCGAGAGACTCACTCTCGGTTGGCTCAATCATCATAGTTCCCGGAACGGGAAATGAAACCGTCGGGGCATGAAAACCAAAATCCATCAATCTTTTTGCCACATCCTCCACTTCGATTCCGGCACTCTTCTTCAATGAGCGGAGGTCGAGAATACATTCGTGAGCCACAAATCCGTGAGCCCCTTTGTAGAGTACCGGGTAAAAAGGATCGAGTTTTTTTGCAATGTAATTGGCATTGAGAATAGCGTAACTAGTTGCTTCTTTGAGACCACGGGCTCCCATCATCCGGATATAAGTCCAGGAAATCGGCAGAATATTGGCGCTGCCCCATGGCGCGGATGAAACAGATCCAATGGCATCCTGCCCGCCCGACGCAATCACCGGATGGCCCGGCAGGAAATCCGCAAGGTGAGAAGCGACCGCAATGGGCCCCATCCCGGGGCCTCCGCCGCCATGCGGGATGCAGAAGGTTTTGTGAAGGTTGAGATGGCACACATCTGCCCCGATTTCCAAAGGGCGGCAGATTCCGACTTGCGCATTCATGTTGGCACCATCCATGTAGACCTGGCCTCCGCCGGCATGAATTATTTCGCAGACTTTCTGGATGGACTCCTCAAAGACACCGTGTGTCGAAGGATACGTGACCATGAGGGCAGCAAGATATTTTTTGTGCAGCTCCACTTTTTTCCCGAGATCCGCAACATCTATATTGCCGTTTTCATCACAAGCCACCACCACAACTTTCAGTCCTGCCATAACGGCGCTGGCTGGATTCGTGCCATGGGCTGATTGAGGAATCAGGCATATGTCTCGATGCCCCTCGCCACGTTTTTCATGATACTTGCGGATCACGAGGAGTCCCGAGTATTCCCCCTGCGACCCCGCATTGGGTTGAAGGGACACGCATTTCAATCCAGTTATCGCGGCAAGCCAGGCCTCCAGCTGGCGGAACAGCAGTTGGTAGCCTTTGGCCTGGTCTATCGGCGCAAAAGGGTGAATTCTGCTGAACTCCGGCCAGGTGATTGGAATCATCTCCGCCGTAGCATTGAGCTTCATGGTGCAGGAACCGAGAGGAATCATAGAAGTGTTCAGCGCCAGGTCTTTGCCTTCCAGGCGATGCATGTAGCGCAGAAACTCCGTTTCTGAATGATAGCGGTTGAAAACGGGATGGGTGAGAAAGCTGCTCTTTCTTGACAGGGCATCCGCGTAATTGGAATCAGAATCAATCAGGTCTTCAGGCTTGAATGGAACGGGATCTGTCGAAAATATCGAAAACAGGTCCGCCAGATCGTCCAGGCTTGTGGTTTCATCCATGCTTATCCCGACATGGTCTTCGGAAAGCAATCGCAAATTTATTTTTATTGCTCGGGCTGAATCCACAATTCTTCCAGCTTCGGGCGCACGGGCATTTACATGCACGGTATCGAAGAAATAGTCGGGCCCGACCTCATGACCCAGCTTCCGCAATCCCTGGCGCAGAATGCAGGTCATGAGATGAATACGTTGAGCGATTTTCTTGAGGCCGTCCGGTCCATGATAAACGGCATACATGCTCGCGATGATTGCGAGCAGCGCCTGGGCGGTGCAGATGTTGCTGGTGGCCTTGTCGCGGCGGATATGCTGTTCGCGAGTCTGGAGCGCGAGCCGCAGCGACTGCTTTCCCAGCGCATCTTTAGAAATTCCCACAATGCGTCCGGGAATGCTTCGCTTGAAATCCTCCCGCGTCGCTAAAAAGGCTGCATGAGGGCCGCCGTATCCCAAAGGAGTGCCGAACCGCTGGGAATTGCCTACCGCTATGTCGGCACCGAATTCGCCGGGAGGTCGCAGCAGTGTAAGCGCAAAAAGGTCGGTTGCTACAGTCGCGAAAGCGCCGGAATGGTGGATGCGCTCGATAAATTCCGAATAATCGAAAATGGTCCCATCGCTCGCAGGGTATTGCAGCAAAGCGCCAAAAACCGGCAGTTTGAAATCAAAAGTCTCGTGATCACCGATTACAAGCTTAATGCCTCTCGCCTCGGCGCGCGTTCTGACCACTTCAATAGTCTGCGGATGGCAAGTCTGCGAAATAAAATAGGTGTCGGCACCGTTTTTGCAAATGCTGTGGCTCATGGCCATTGCCTCGGCCGCAGCCGTTCCTTCATCCAGCAGTGAGGAGTTTGCCACTCCCAACGAAGTCAGATCGGAAATCAGGGTCTGAAAATTCAAAAGAGCTTCCAGTCGTCCCTGTGATATTTCAGCCTGGTAGGGCGTGTATTGGGTGTACCAGCCAGGATTCTCGAGTATATTTCGCTGTATAACAGGAGGAGTAATGCAATCGTGATATCCCATCCCGATGAATGATCGATAAATTTCATTCTGCGATGCAATTTTACGGAGTTCGCGTAAGGTTGAATATTCGTTTTGCGGATTCGCGATCTGAAACGGCTTTTTCAATTGGATTGATGCGGGCACTGTTTTTTCAATCAGTTCATCCATACTTGCGAGGCCCAATGCCGCCAGCATTTTTTTGCCGTCCAGAAGCCTGGGCCCAATGTGCCTATAAATGAAAGAATCAGAGTCTAACAATTGCTCAATAGAGTTATCGGATGGCATATTCTAAATCCACCAGAATGCACCATAGAAGTTAGCATTTTCTTTGGCCGCAGGTAAGAGGTTTGAAGTTTGGAGCTTGGGGTGATCAGGCATTGAGGCTCGCAGATAATGCTTCTAGTAATCGACCACGCCTGGAAGGCGTGGCTTTGGCCTGCCCGGTACAGCGCTGGCCGCGGGACACACTTGACACTGGGGGTTTGGATTGGCCCCTCATTGCTCAGGATGCCGAATGAGGCCCGAAGGGCCGCCAGTGAATAGGCCCGGCCGTCAGGCCGGGATTAGGTTGTTGGTAACGATGGAAGCGCCGAAGGCGCGGCACTTTATGATGAGATTTCGTTTGAGTGCCGCGCTTTCAGCGCTCATTCAATCGAAATCGCCAACCCCGGCCTTGCGGCCGGGGCTATTCACTGACGGCCCTTCGGGCCTGAGCCGAACGAACATTTAGACTCTGGAGAATCGCAGTGATGCGTCATCTACCCACAGTGTCAAGTGTGTCCCGCAGTCAGCGCACAGCGGGGCGATTCGCCGTAACTCTCGGGGTCGGAGTCGGGGTCGGTATCGGGGTCGGCATTTGAAACGGAGGGCAAAGTAATGGATTACCTATTGGAGATTGTTTTCTCTGACTTCAACCTAGATAGCGACCCAACCCCGAAGTTCTTTCGTTCTTTGTTACCAGATTAATCGGCGGCGGCACCCCGGAACGGCTTAGCCTGTCAGGGTCGCACGGCCATAGGCCGTGGGTTTAGCTGGGACTAACGAGTGTCGACTAACGACTGCCGCCTGTTTTTTGTGCCGTGAATCCAGCGGGAAATGGCATCCCGGCTTTCCTCATCCGCTTTTTTTCTGGCACGCAGTTCTTCCAGATCGCGACTCATGACTTGAAAAACATCTTCCATGAGCTGATTTTTCTCGCCTCGCCCATAGGGTGTCAAATCGATAGGAGCGCCAATCTTAACTCGGATGATTACGCCCGGATTGACCTGCATCGTCGTGGGAACGATTACACGGTAGCTTCCTTCTATCGTCACCGGAACCAAAGGAACGCCGGTGCGCAAAGCGAGGGTAAATGCACCGCTGTAAAATTTCCCAAGAGTCCCCGTCTGGCTCCGGGTCCCTTCCGGAAATATGATCGCGCTGACGCCATTCCGGATCTCGCCGGCGGCTCGGACAATGCTTTTTGCTGTCTCTCTGGGATTATCCCGGTCGATTGCTATATATCCTGAGCGGTGCATATGCCAGCCCATAAAAGGAACCCGGAACAGGGATTTTTTCGCAATCCAGCGGAATTGAATGGGGAGGCTGGCGGCAAGCGAAAGTATGTCATGCAATCCGCTGTGATTGGCGACAAGGATCACGGGGCGTTCGGAGTCAAGATTCTCCAATCCCTCGATTTCAACGTGGGCGCGGCTGAGCCAGAGATTATCTTTGGACCATCTCCGCATGCAATAGTGTTGCAGCCTTCCGCTGCCTGAAAAAATACTGCCCAGGATTGAAGCCGTCGCCCAAAAAGCAGTGCTGAGCGAACACCCGGCCCAGCACCAGATGGTAAAAAGTCGAGCCTTGAATTTTTCCATCGGAAGAATTTACCACAACTGGGTTTCCGGTTCAGCGTTCCCCGTCTCCGTTTGAAGCATGATAGGGGAAACTCCCAAGTTAAATGGGCGGCAATTCTGTTTTCCTCCTCGAATTCCAGAAGAAAAATACAGGCACGCCAGTCAACACAATGATCAGGCCGGGCCAGGTGAATCTTGGTTTGACGTACAGGAGATCCAGCATAACGAGGGAAGCCATTAAAATGTATAGCCCGGGGAGGATAGGATAGCCGACAGCCTTGTACGGACGCTCCAGATCGGGGCGCTTTCTTCTCAACACAAACAGTCCCCAAACGGTAAGCGCATAAAAAAGCAGCGCAGCGAAAATTACATAGTCAAGAAGATCGCCGTAGGTCCCGCTCAGAACCAGGACTGAAGCCCAGATCGCCTGAACAATCAGAGAAAAGACCGGCGTATGCGTGCGAGGGGAGACCTTTGCGGCGCCCTTGAAAAAAAGCCCGTCGGAAGCCATCGCATAGTAGACGCGCGCGCCTGCAAGGATCAAACCGTTTGTGCACCCGAAGGTGGAAATCAGGATGGCTAAGGTGATGAAGGTCAATCCCCAGGGTCCCATTAAGCCCTGCGCAGCAAGCGTGCCGACGCGATCTTCGGGCGCGGATGCAATAGCAGCCAGCGGCAGGATTCGCAGGTACACAATATTCGTAAGCAAATAAATCAGGCTGACTGCAGACGTCCCAATGAATAAGGAAAGGGGAAGGTTACGTTTCGGATTTACAACCTCGCTCCCTGTAAATGTGACATTATTCCAAGCATCTGCAGAGAAAAGAGAACCGACCAGCGTACCGCCCAGTACGGCGATCATAGCCAGATTTATCGAGCTCGGGAAAAGCTGGCTGAAATTCGCTTTAGCCGCGGCGGGATTGGCTGGAATTATGAATCCCATAAAGACCAGAGCCAGCAGGCCGCCCACTTTGGCAACCGTAAAAATATTCTGAACGGTAGCGCCTTCTCGCAAGCCTCGGCAATTCACCCATGTAAGAATTACAATGACAAGGATCGAAACCAGGTGTTGGCTGGAAAGGTGAAAGCCAAAAGGGAGAGCCACCAGGATCCTGGAAGTTGAAATCCATGGGATGAAAATTCCGATAAACTTGGCGAATGCCACAACAACCGCTGCTATGGTCCCGGTCTGGATGACAAGAAATAGAGTCCAGCCGTACAGAAATCCAAACATCGGCCCGAAAGCTTCGCGAAGAAAAACATACTGCCCGCCGGCCCTGGGCATGGCGGATGCCAATTCGCCGTAGCTCAAAGCAGCAAGGATTGTCATAACCGCCGCGATAATCCAGGCCACCAGCAGCAGCCCCGGCGATTGGAGCGATCGAGACATATCTGCTGAAACAATAAATATGCCTGATCCAATCATGCTGCCCATGATGATGGTTGTCGCGTCGAATAGCTTCAAGCCCTGGAGTAGCTGGCCGCCTCCGGCTGCGGCGCCTGTGGTTTTTGCCTCAGTTTGCATAATCGCACCTATGTCTGCGTTTGGATACAGCCCGACTCGGACGCGGAATACGCGGAGCACGCTGAAAAACAAAAATAATCCGCATTCATCCGCGTATTCCGCGTCCCGCCCAAGCCATAACATTTCAACTAAAATGACAGGAGCCTGTCCGAGTATTAGAAGGGGTCGCGCGCATGGGGCTTGCACGGATCTGGGTCCGCGCAGCAGCCCAACCGAGCGCAAGGCGCGAGGAGGAGGCGATGCGGGGACATCGTTGACGACGAGCAACGCAGCGATCGCGCTGGGCCGCTGCGCGGACCCAGATCGTGCAAGCCCCATGCGGCTGGGCCTTCG
>JAHFUH010000301.1 GCA_023265215.1 Acidobacteriota bacterium | reverse complement strand
ATGGGGCCCAGTGTAAGCGCTGAAATAAGCGCGCCGATCAGGATTGCGCTCTGCTGGAGTCGCGGTGTGGCTCCGACGAGGAAACCCGTTTTGAGATCCTGCGACGTTGCTCCTGCGTTGGAAGCGGCGATACAGACGATAGCGCCCACCGAGAGAGCTGTCACATAATTGTTTCCGCCTGTCCAGCCGATGGCAAGAAAAATCAGGCAGGTGAGCAGCAGAGTTGCAACCGTCATGCCTGAGATCGGATTTGAGGATGATCCAATTTCGCCGGTAAGGCGTGAGGAGACAGTGACGAAAAGAAAGCCGAACAGGACTATCAGCAGCGCCCCGACCAGGTTCATGTGCAGTGGTCGCGCAAAAACGATGGCCACGATAATAGCCAGGATTCCGGCCAGGACAATCTTCATGGACAGATCGTGTTCTGTCCTGCGGGGATCGCCGCCGGCATTTGCGCCTATCCCGACGTCGCGCAAGCCTTCTTTAATTCCACTCCAGATGATTGGCAGAGAACGGCCAAGGCTGATAATGCCGCCGGCTGCTACGGCGCCTGCACCGATGTAGAGCACGTAGGCTCCGCGAATTGCGTTCGGAGTCATTTTGCTGATTGGTATTATTCCCGGGGCTAGGGGGCCGGGAATGGCGTCACCGAAAAATTTGATGAGTGGAATAAGCAGCATGTAAGCCATGACTCCACCGCCGCACATCACGGCGGCGATTTTTGGCCCGATGATGTAACCCACGCCGAGCAGCTCTGGCGAAATCTCCGCCGAAATCGAGCCTGCCTTGAATGGCGCGCCGAAGATCCGTTCGGGCACGTCCTTCCACGCCTTGAATGCAACCATTGCAGTTTTGTAGAGAAGGCCGATGCCGAATCCGGTGAAAATGGTGCGCCCGCTCGTGCCGGACTTCAGACCGGCCGCCGCAGCCGCTTGCTCCTCCGCCTTTGCTTCATCGGAGGCGAGGGCTCGCGATTCCTCGGAGGCGCCCGCCTTAAGCACCTCAGCGCAGGCCGTCCCTTCGGGATACTTCAGCTTGCCGTGTTGCCGGACGATCAGCGCCCGTCGCAGCGGGATCATCATCAGAATGCCGAGCAGAGCGCCAAGTACGGCAACCAGCATCACTCGCGTCAATTCCAGGTCGAACCCGAGAATCATAATCGCAGGCATTGTGACGCCTATTCCGAAGGCAATCGATTCGCCCGCAGAGCCCGCTGTCTGGACGATGTTGTTTTCGAGGATAGTCGCGTCCTTGAATCCGAGCTTCGAGGCAAGGCGGAAAAGCGTGATCGAGATTACAGCAACGGGAATCGAGGCGCTCACCGTGAGTCCCACTTTCAATACGAGGTACAAGGATGAAGCGCCGAAGATCATGCCTAATATTGTGCCGACGAGTACCCCCCGCAGCGTAAACTCTGACATCTGGGTGCTTGAGGCGATGTAGGGCTGGGGCAGGCTGCTTTTAGTTTCGCTCTTATCCATCACGGTAATCCTCCCTGCGTAGATTTTTCGCGTCTTTGATTCTATGAGTCTTAGCGAAAACCAAGCCTCAAAAGCTCAAAGTTTCCTATGCAATTGGTACAATTGGTGCCTGGCACCATTTGCACCGTAGCGTAAACCAAGTTTTAAAAGCTCAAAGTTTCCAAAACTATTTCATTCGATGATTTGGAACTCTGCCATTAAATCCGCATGCGAGTCGCCGCCGATCCAGAGATCGAATTTTCCCGGCTCCACGATATATTCCATTGCGCTGTTGTGAAATCCCATTGCACCGGCGGATAGATCAAAAGAAACGTTCTTTGTCTCTTTCGGTTTAAGGCGGATCCGCTCAAATCCTTTCAGCTCCTTGACTGGCCGCGTCAAGCTTGCCGTCCGATCGCGGACATAAAGCTGCACGACCTCCTCCGCTTCCATTTCGCCGGCATTCGTCACTTCCACCGATGCCTTGAATCCTTCGCCGGACCTGATTTTGTCCGGAGAAATCCTGATGTTTGCGTAAATAAATGTCGTATAGGACAGGCCGTAGCCAAATGGGTACAGAGGCTTATACCCGATGTCGAGATAACGCGCTGCATCACCGAGTGAACTCTGCTGTGCTCGCAACGGGATAGAGTCCATCATGGTGAGCGATACTTTATCCGGCGGCCTGCCGGTATTTTTGTGCGCGTAATACACCGGGATTTGTCCCTCTGTTTTGGGAAAGGTGACGGGCAGCTTGCCGGAAGGCGCTTCAATCCCGAAGATCAGATCGGCGAGAGCCGGACCGCACATCGTCCCCGGATGCCATGCGTAAAGAACAGCATCGGCTTTTTCCGAAATGTCCCCAATGGTCAAAGGCCTGCCGGCGAGAATGACCAAGACAAGCGGTTTTCCGGATTTGGAAATTTCAGCAATCAATGCATCCTGTGCGCCGGGCAAGTTCAAATGAGCCCGGCTGTGCGCTTCGCCGGAAAGGATTGATTCCTCGCCGGCAAAAAACAGGACGGCCTCCGACTGACGGGCCTTTTCCAGAGCCGGGGCAAACTGGCTTGTATTGGCGCTACGGGAAGATTCCAGGCCTGCGAGATAGTGAATTTGAGCGGATGCACCAAGATAATTCCGGATGGCCGTAAGCGGCGTCACCGTATCTTCAACACGGCCGTCGCGATTCCACGTCCCCAAGACTTCATAAGAATCATCCGCGAGCGGACCCATTACCGCAATGGACCGGATTTTTCTCGAAAGGGGCAACGTTTTGTTTTGGTTCTTTAAGAGCACGACGCTTTTCAACGCGGCTTTTTTGGCGAGATCGATATTTTCATATTCCGGCGTCTCCGGTGGTTTGGCGGAATAGATCGGCTTTCTATCAAACAACCCGAGTTGGAACTTAATTCTTAAGATGCGCGTCACTGCATCGTCCAGAAGCTTTACTGAAATCACACCTTCTTCTATTAATTCCAGGAGGTGGTCCCGGTATGCGGAACTCTGCATTTCCATATCGACGCCGGCGATGAGAGCCTTTTTTGCAGCGTCTTTCATGTCTTCACAGAACCCGTGGTCGATCATTTCTGCCGTGGCTCTCCAGTCGCTGACGACAAACCCGCAGAATCCCCACTCCTCTCGAAGGATGCTCCTGAGAATCCTGGCATTTCCCGTGGATGGCACTCCGTTGATTTCGTTAAATGCGGTCATTACAGTCGCGACCTTCGCGTCGACTGCAGCTTTGAATGGAGGCAGGTAGACATCACGCAGCAGATTTTCCGGGATATTCGCGGTGTCGTAATCGCGCCCGCCTTCGGCGGCGCCATACCCGGCAAAATGCTTGGCACAGGCGGCAATTGCGTCGGGTGCAGAGAGATCATCGCCCTGGAAGCCGCGCACTATCGCGGCTGCGAATCGGGAGGCAAGAAAAGGGTCTTCGCCAAAACTTTCTGCGATGCGTCCCCATCTCGGGTCGCGTGCAATGTCCATCATAGGGGCGAAGGTCCATTGAAATCCGGCGGCGGCGGCTTCTCTGGCGGCCGCGCGTGCGCACTCTTTCGCTAATTGCGGATCCCATGTCGCCGCCTGGGCAAGGGGAATAGGGAATATGGTGCGGTAGCCGTGGATGACATCGCGCCCCATGATCAAAGGAATTCCCAGCCGGCTTTCCCGGACGGCGATCCGCTGGATTTCCGAATTGATTTCCGGAACCGTCACGTTGAGCATCGAGCCGATCCCGCCCTCTCGAAGCCGCTGTTTCAAATCTTCCGGGATCGTGTCGCTTGAATGAGCGATCTGAACCATCTGGCCGATTTTCTCCGGCAGCGTCATTTTCGCGAGAAGGTCTTTGGCTTTTTTATCAATATTTGTATCTTCAGACATAAGCTTTTAGAAGCCGGAAGCCGGAATATGACTTCTGACATCAGAGTATCAATGCAGTTATTCCGGCTTCCGGCTTCTGGCTTCTTTTAATGAATTGCAAATTCCAATTTCTTGCGGCTTGCCAATTCGCGTTCATTTTCCATGACCTTTCGTCGGTTCAGCGGATATAAGGAAAGTGCAATCCCTTTGCAAACGGCAAAGCATGCTGGAATGACCGAGAACATCAGGAGAATCCCGCCAAGGGATCGTTCTGACTGCGCTTGATTTGCGACAAACCCGAACAGACTCAGCAGCTGGCCGCCGAGAAACCCCGCGATCACAGTGCCGGTCTTCATGGCGAACAAAGAACCGGAATGGATCAGTCCCGTAGAGCGCCGGCCATATTTAACCTGGCCGTAATCTGCTACATCCCCGTACATCGACCACACCAGAGCGGATGTCGGACCCATCATGAACGATCCGACTACATTGAGAGCCAGCATTAATCCATACATATCGCGGGGGATAAAATAAAAGGAGAACCAACAGGCCGCCGTTCCAAAGGAAAGAACCGCCGCCAGAGGTTTCTTGTCAATGCTCTTGACCAGGAATCCGACACAGAAAACTCCGAGCATCATCGAGAATCGGCCCAGAGCCAAAAAGAGCGAAGTTCTGTCCATCCCCAGCAAAATTGCTTCGTTACCTGTCTTGACGACATATTTGAAAAAGTGAATGGTCACCGAATCGCGTATATAGATAAAGGTAGTCGAGAATATTGCGGCGAGAAAAAGAATTCGCCAGGGGCGATTGCGGAGAAGCTCTTTCAGTTCTTCTTTAACATTTTGCTTCTGTCCTTCCGGCGGTTGAACTCTTTCCTTTGTGGTCAGGAAGGTGATCCAAAAGAGAACGACGGAAGCCAGGGCAAACAGACCCATGGTGTATTGGAACCCCCGCAATTCGTTTCCCCCGCCGAGCTTTTGTACCAGCGTGCGGACGTACATCGAGACCAGCAATCCTCCGCCATACGCTCCTATAAATCGAAAGCTCGATGCGATTGTCCGGGCGTGGGAAGAAGGGCTTAAGACTCCCATCAATGACGAGTATGGGACATTGATGGCAGTATAGGCCATCATCATCATTGCATAGGTGAAGTAGGTATAGACAATTTTGCCGGTCTGTCCAAGATCCGGATTTGCGAAAATCAAATATCCGAATATTCCATAGGGGATTGCCATCCAGAGCAGGTACGGTCGGTATTTGCCCCACCTTGTCTTTGTCCGGTCGCAAATGAGTCCCATGATGGGCTCAGTGATTGCGTCCCAAAAACGCGTGACGAGAAACATTGTTCCCGCTATGCCGGCATCTATTCCGAAAACATCCGTGTAGTAATAAAGCAGGAAAATGCTGAAAGTCTGCCAGAAAAAATTGGAGGCGGTGTCGCCGAGTCCGAATCCGAAATTCTCTAAAAACGACAGTCGCTCACTGGGCCTGGATGTGCCGGAAATTTGGGTCATGCGTTTACTCTCTGGTGCAAGTTCAGGATTGTCAGAAGGCTGCGATCTTACTATCCCGGAGACAATGCGTCAACTGCCGCTGTTCACCATAAAGGCTCGGCAGCAGATCCATGCCTGTTGCGCTTGTTAGAGCGCTTGATGTTTTTTGATGGACACTTCCTTGGAGTTCCACATGAAAATGCGCAAAAGCCGGCAATTTTGTATCAAAACCGGGAACTGGGAACCGGAAACAGGGAACGATTTTTTTGTGGTATAGTAATAGTTTTTCAGGAGATAGCTCGCGGTGACAATCGAGATAAAGGATACGCTCAACCTGCCGAAGACCTCGTTCAGCATGAAGGCCAATCTGCCCCAGCGCGAACCGGAAATGCTTCGCCGCTGGGAAAAGATGGACATTTACGGAAAGATCCGGCAGGCACGGGCCGGGCATCCCATATATGTTCTTCACGATGGGCCTCCTTACGCGAACGGCGCCATTCACATGGGGCATGCCATCAATAAAATCATCAAAGATATAATTATAAAATCTCACTCCATGCTTGGATTCGACGCTCCATACGTTCCGGGTTGGGATTGCCACGGCCTGCCCATTGAGATTAAGGTTGAGGAACAGCTCGGTGGTAAAAAAGCCGGGATGAGCAAGGTTGCGATCCGAAAGGAGTGCCGGAAGTACGCAGAAAAGTATATTGAGGTCCAGAGGCAGGGTTTCAAGCGCCTGGAAGTATTTGGCGAATGGGCCAATCCCTATCTGACCATGAGCCATCAGTACGAGGCGGATACTGCGCGCGCACTGGGCGAATTCGTTGCAAAGGATCTGGTCTACAAAGGGCTCAAACCGGTGCACTGGTGCTTTAAATGCAAAACGGCGCTCGCCGAAGCCGAAGTGGAATATGCGGATCACACCAGCCCTTCGATTTACGTTGCTTTTCCAGTGATATCCGATCTGTCCGACTTGGATCCAGAGCTTGCGGGGAAGGACTGGTCTGTTGTGATCTGGACGACTACGCCGTGGACCCTTCCTGCCAATCTGGCAATAGCTTTTCATCCTGAGTATCAGTACTCGGCTGTTCGGGTGGGCGACAAAGGTTACATCGTCGCCACGGAGCTGCTGAAGGCTGTTTCCGAAAAATGCGGCTGGCTGGACCCCAGGGAAGTTGCGCGTTTTGCAGGCAAATCGCTTGAAAAACGGAAGGCTCGGCATCCTTTTATTGATCGCGAATCGCTGTTTGTTCTCGGAAACTATGTGACTCTGGATGCAGGAACCGGTTGTGTTCACACTGCGCCCGGCCACGGACATGATGACTATGTGGCCGGGGTTAACTACGGTTTAGATATTCTTTGCCCCGTTGGTGACGATGGGCGTTTTCTGAGTAACGTGAGCCACTTCGGAGGTTTGCAGGTTTTCGAGGCAAATCCGAAGATTGTGAAATTCATGCAGGATTCCGGCGTGTTGCT
>JAHFUH010000017.1 GCA_023265215.1 Acidobacteriota bacterium | reverse complement strand
GTTGAACTGCCGCGGCCACCTGCTTCACCGGAGGATTTTAAGCCTATTCAAATCACTGAAGGTGTCACAATCAAAGAGCTTGCGGAAAAAATGGACATCAAGTCGAAGTACATCATCCAAAAGCTCATCTCTAAAGGTATTTTAGCTTCCATCAACCAGGCTCTTGATCTGGATGCCGCGAAGGAAGTATGCGCGGAATTTGGGTTCCGAGCTGATGTTATCAGCTTCGAACAGGAGGCCGAATCCAAACAGGAAGTTGCGGACAGATCCGAAGACCATGTTTTGCGGCCGCCTGTTGTAACTATCATGGGCCACGTCGACCATGGTAAGACATCCCTGCTCGATGCGATCCGCGAAACGAATGTAACTGCCTCAGAGGCGGGCGGAATTACGCAGCATATCGGGGCTTACCAGGTGGATATTCGCAGCCGGCGAATTGCATTTTTGGATACCCCGGGTCACGAGGCTTTCACGATGATGCGAGCTCGCGGGGCTCAGGCGACTGACATAGTCGTGCTGGTGGTTGCCGCCGATGACGGCGTCATGCCTCAAACAATTGAGGCGATCCACCACGCCAAAGCAGCGAATGTGCCGATAATTGTTGCCATTAACAAAATTGACAAGCCGGGGGCCCAGATAGATCGAGTCAAGCAGGCTTTGTCGGAACAAGGCCTGCTGGCGGAAGACTGGGGTGGCGATGTTGTCATGGTTCAGGTTTCCGCAAAACAGCGCACGAATCTCGATCTGTTGCTGGAAATGATTCTGCTGGTCGCTGACATGAAGGATCTCAAGGCAAATCCCAAGCGTCTCGCTTCAGGCGTCGTCCTGGAAGCCAAAGTGGATAAGGGACGAGGCTGTGTTGCGACGGTTCTGGTTCAAAACGGTACTTTATCGCTGGGGGACTCTGTTGTAGCCGGATCGGTACACGGGCGCGTGCGTGCGTTAACCAATGATCGCGGTATGACCATCGTTTCTGCCGGTCCCTCTGTCCCGGTCGAAATACAAGGTCTCCAGGATCTGCCTCAAGCGGGCGATATTTTTCAGGTTTTTGAGGACTCAACAAAAGCAAGACAGGTTGCCGAATACCGGCAGGCGAAAGAACGGGAACAAACGTTGCGTCAGTCTTCCCGGCTCTCTTTGCAGGCTCTTTATGAACAGATGAGGGAAGGAAGTGTTAAAGAGCTTCCGCTTATCCTCAAAGCCGATGTGCAGGGTTCTGTCGAAGTGCTTTCCGACATGCTAAACAAGCTGAGCACGGAAAAGGCGAAGGTCAAGATCCTCCACAGCGGGGCAGGCGCAATTACCGAAACAGACGTTCTTCTTGCATCCGCTTCAAACGCCATCATCATCGGATTCAACGTGAGACCCGAGCGAAAAGCCCAGGAGCTCGCGGATTCCGAAGGCGTTGAAGTCCGCCTTTACACAGTCATTTACAATGTAACAAATGAAATCAAGGCTGCGATGATCGGCATGCTGGAATATACGACACAAGAGAAATATGTCGGCAGGGCGGAAGTGCGCGATACGTTCAAAGTGCCTAAATTTGGATTCATAGCAGGATCCTATGTTCTGGACGGTGTAATCAAGCGCAATTCGGAAGCAAGACTGCTCCGGGATAACGCCGTGATTCACGAAGGCAAAATAGGCTCGCTGCGCCGCTTCAAAGACGATGTGTCGGAAGTGAAGTCCGGGTTCGAATGCGGGATCGGATTTGAGCGTTTCTCCGATGTCAAAGTGGGCGATATTATCGAGGCTTACGTTATCGAGAAGATACAACCCACCTCTCTCTAATTTACGATTTATGATTTACGATTGACGATTTGAAACCTCAATCGTAAATCGTAAATCGTAAATCATAAATCGTAAATGCCGATAGCCTACTGCACTCTTGAGCTTTATTTGCCCTACTCCCAGTCCCTGAAGGAAAAGCGGATGGTTCTGCGCAAAGTACAGGATCGTTTGCGAGCCCGGTCGAATTTCTCGATTGCAGAAATGGACTACCAGGATTTATGGCAACGTGCCAAGCTTGCAGCGGTTACAGTTGGATCAGACAATGCCGTCCTGGAGCGTGTTATGCAGCAGTTTGTCAAAGAGGCTGAAAACACACTTGAAGATCTTCTGATCGATTGCCAGGTTTCCTATATCGATATCTAAATTTCTATGCAGCCATCACGAAGACCACAAAGAGTCGCGCTTCAGATCCAACATGAAATCAGTTTAATGATTTCCCGCCATATGAAGGATAGACGTATTGGGTTTGTTACCGTAACAGGCGTGCAGATGAGTCTGGATCTACGGCACGCAAAGGTGTTTGTTTCGCTTATGGGAACCGAGAACGAAAAGAATGAAGGCTTGGCCGCCCTCAATCACGCGGCAGGATGGGTGCGGCACGAGCTTGGACAGCGCATACGGATGAGATTTTCGCCGGAGATTGTCTTTTTGACGGATACGTCGCAGGAATATGGCGAGAGAATTGACAAGCTTATCGATGAAATCCGAGAGCACGAGGACGGATAGAGTGGACGGAGTTCTGATAATCGACAAACCTTCGGGATGGACATCCCACGATGTGGTGGCCAAGATCCGAAACCTGGCCAAAGTTAAAAAAGTTGGCCACACGGGAACGCTGGACCCATTTGCCACAGGGGTTCTTCCTTTGACTTTGGGCAGAGCGACTCGTCTGACAAACTACTTTCTTGCCTCCGACAAGGTTTACCACGGAGTCATGCGTTTCGGCTATGCAACCACCACGTATGACATCGATGGAAAACCGCTCGGGGAAGACATGCACCCGGAATTGGATTTCCCCCGACTGAAGGGAATATTCGCCGGGTATTGCGGAACCGTTAATCAAACGCTGCCGCCTTATTCCGCCAAGAAAGTTCAAGGCAGGCCACTGTATTCTTACGCGCGCAAAGGGGTCGAGATGCCCCCAAGCACCAAGGTAATTACGATAAAATCACTTGCTCTTCTCAACGTGAGTGATTGCGAGGCTGAGTTCGAGCTTTTCTGCAGCGCTGGAACATACGCTCGAAGCCTAGCCCACGATATCGGGAGAGATTATGGTTGTGGCGCCCACCTCATACAGTTGCGCCGGACGCGCAGCGGAGAATTTCCCATTGAAACGGCCGTTCCCTTGAGCGATGGGGACCAGTTCTATTCTCGGGAGTTCTTCCTGGACCGGGTCATTCCCCTGCGAAACCTCCTTTGTGAAATTCCTGCAATCGTAATCTCAGAAGGAGATAAAAGCAAAATGATCCACGGGATGGACCTTAACTTGCTAACAGCTGAATGGGAATCGCAGGAATACCGGCTCATAGACGCATCCGGCGAGCTTGTGGCCATGGCGCAGCGAGTTCAGACTTTTCAGTCTCCCATAGCACAGCCCGCACACTGGATCCGGGTCCATCCGCATTTGACGTTTCCCGTCTAAGGTTCAGGGTTCAGCGTTCCCGGTTAAAAATCTAAACTGAAAAAGTTGAACGCTGAACCCTGAGTCGTTTTTACACCATGAGGCGATCTTTTATCTTCTGAAACTTCTTTTCCCCTATGCCCTTTACATTAATGATCTCCTCGATCCGGCCGAACTTTCCCACTTTTGTCCGATGATCAATTATGCTTTTCGCGATGACCGGACCTATTCCGGGGAGTGTTTGAAGCTGTTCAATGGTGGCAGAGTTCAGATTGATCTTCTCCGTCGAGGCCGGGCTGGGTTTCTGAGCCAACACGGAAACGGAACTGATTGTCAGGCCAAGGCATAAAATAAGCACGCAGGCGATGTTCATTTTGTTCGCTTTCATTGGTTTCTCCTCCAAGAGTGGCATTGTTGAATATGCGAAGAAAAGAGAAAAGCTTCACTCTTCGCAATAACAAATGATGCAAGGGGGGCTTGAGCCAAAAAAAGAAGGGAATTTCCCGCTTGTGCAGCTTTTCAACCCTGAACTGTGAACCCTTAACCTATAAGCGGGGAACCGCTGGAAACGCTTAACCTACTGTGCCATAATTGTGCACGCAACCTGATTCCTGGAGACAAAGGAACTTACAACCTATGAAAAGCAGTATCGTGCGATCTCTGAGGTGCTATTTACCATACCTTGGTTTGATTCTGATGTCGGTGTCTGCCCCGGCTCAACAAGCGCCTTCGAAACCTATCAACATTGATAGGGAATTAGCTCGGGATGTGACCCCGGACCGAGCAGCCAGCTATTATCATTTTGCGCTTTCCAAGCAAGCGGAAGATGAAAATGACCTTGCCAAGGCGATTTCGGAAATGGAGACTGCGCTTAATTACAATCCGGACAGTTCATCCATTCACATGGAATTGGCGGTTCTGTTTGAAAAGAGCGGGGATCGTGTGGAAGCTATTGATCATGCTCAAGAAGCAGCTCGCCTTGACCCAAAGGATCCTGACCCGCACTGGCTGCTGGCAAACATTTATTATCCCAGGGAAGGTGCGACCTCTGGAAACGACGGGACGACGAAGGCAATCCAGGAATTGGAAAAGCTGAGAGAACTGAGTCCGGATGACGAACGCACCTACGCCGCCCTCGGAGAAGCCTATTTCAGGACCAATCAGCCCGAGAAGGCAATTCAAGCGTATGAAAAATACCAGACCCTGGCGGAAGACACGGACAAAGGCTACCTTGAAATTGCTAAATACTACGCCAATGCAGGGAACACCGATAAGGCCGTTGAATACTGCTCGAAGGGTTTGGCAGCGCAACCGGAATCGGCCGAAAGTCTCTGGCTTTTAACCCAGCTTTATTCAAAACAAAATAAAGATAAGGAATCCATCCCGGTATACAAAAAACTCCTGGCGGTGACGAATAACAATCCTCAGATAAGACGCCAGCTTGCCACATCTCTGATTGAATCCGATCAAAGCAAAGAGGCCGTCCAAATCCTGCAAGATCTGCTCAAGACTGGCCCCAAAGACAAGAAAATCCAGATTCTCCTTGGCCGTGCTCAAATCGAGTTGCGTCAAATTCCCGAAGCGATCGAACTGCTGCAATCAATTGTTCAGTCGGATCCCAAGTCACAGGAAGGGATGGAGGCGCGGTTTTATCTTGGGACTGCTTATGAACGAAACGGCGAATTCAATGAAGCCGTTACCATATTTTCAAGCCTGCTGGAAAATCCGGGATTGAACGCTGATGAAGAAAAGCCAAATCGAATAATTTTCCAGCAGCACCTGGCTGCTAATTACGAGGAATTAAGAGAATACGAAAAAGCTATAGCCGTCTATCAGGATGTCGTTAAGGCGGAGCCTAAAATGATTTCGAGGCTTATCAATATATACCGCCTCGATCACCAATTCGACAAAGCCCTTTTGCTTGGGAAACAGAACTACGACAAAGATCCAAACGATATCAGGATAGGAGTCATTTACGCGCGGACTCTGGGGGACGCGGGCAAACCGAAAGAAGGGATTGAAATCCTTTCGAAGCTTCTGCAATCCAATCCTTCGAAGGTTGATCTCTACGTGAACCTGAGTGCGATTTACCTGCAAGACAAACGGTACTCTGACGCCGAAAAAATTCTGCGTCGGGGCCAGGAGAAAAAACTGGACGATGAGGGCGATCGGGATTCTCTAAGTCTTCAGCTGGCAAGCGTCTACGAAAAGCAGAAGGATTTTGATCGGGCCGAGTCGTTGCTCAAAGAGATGTTGAAGACAAAACCCGACAATGCGGTGGCTTTAAATTATATAGGCTACATGCTTGCCGACCGAGGGGTACGTCTTGAGGAAGCTGTGCGCTATGTGAAGGAGGCGCTGGCAATTGATCCGCGCAACGGAGCATACCTTGATTCTCTCGGCTGGGCATTTTTCAAGCTGAACGACTTGGGGAATGCGGAGAAATATCTCCTGGAAGCAGATAAAATCGTCAAAAACGATTCCACGGTAGACGAGCACTTGGGAGACTATTACTTCAAAACCGGCGACCTGCAAAAAGCCGAGGATTTTTATAAAAAATCCGTCAGCCTCGGAACTGAACCGGATGAAACTGCGAAAGTCCGCCGCAAGCTGGAAACCGTTCAGGAAAAGCTTCGCAAGAAAAAATAAATTAACTTACAACAAGGAGCATCGGGGTCGGTATCGGGGTCGAATCTTGAAAGCCGACCCCGACCCCAATACCGAGCGCTTCGATTAATACTTATTTCACGCGCCATGCTCCTTCGGGTACGTTCCTTTGCAAAGATAAATCTTGGCCTTTCGGTCTTAGGCCGGAGGCCGGACGGCTATCACGAAATTCAGACTATCTTTCAAACCATCAGCCTTTGTGATGAACTGGAATTCAGGCCGGCGGCCCGGCTGGAACTCAATTGTGAAAATCTGCCGGAGACTCCGAAGGAAGAGAATCTGGTCTGGAAGGCAGCGATATCTCTTGCTGAAGAAACAGCAGAGACGCAAGGTGCATCGATAACCCTCAGAAAAAATATCCCTCCTGGGGCTGGGCTTGGCGGCGGGAGCAGCAACGCTGCCGCGACTCTGCTGGGTCTTTGTCGATTCTGGGGTGTCCGGCTGCCCGATTCCGACCTGCTTGCCATTGCGTCGGGCCTTGGCTCGGACGTTCCCTTTTTTCTGAGCGGCGGTCTGGCAATGGGTACGGGAAGAGGTGAGAAGATCGAACTGCTTCCCGATATCCCGTCGGAACACGTGGTCGTCATTTTTCCGGGAGTACATATTTCAACTGCCGAAGCCTATCGTTCGCTGAATTTGGGATTGACTTCCTCCGCAAGGGCCCATAGAATTCATCGTCTTTATGGCCAGGCAAAGGGCGGCAAGAGTTTCCTGGCTGAGATCTTTAATGATTTTGAATCTTCGATCCTGTCTGCCAGTCCTCCCATAATGGAAGCCAAGCGCTTCCTGGAAGAACGGGGCGCGACAATGGCGTTACTGTCCGGCAGCGGATCTTCTGTCTTCGGATTCTTCTCTAATGAGGAGTCAGCGTTCGCAGTCTCCCGAGCGGTAGCGCGAGAGGCTTGGCGATTGTTTCCGGCGAAGACCCTTTCTCGAGCTGAGTATTTCCAAAAAATGTTCGGGTAGACGCCGGTGATTTGCAGGTCGTGCTAATTTGCGCACCATGATAATTGCTGGGGCGTCGTCAAGCGGTAAGACACAGGTCTTTGGAACCTGTATTCGGAGGTTCGAATCCTCCCGCCCCAGCCATCTCGCAGCACCTCCAGGAGTGGAAGAATGGAAAACACTGGATATAAGCGAGTGAATAGAGAGTTGAAAGTTTTTTCTGGGAATTCCAATTTGCCGCTGGCTCAGGAAATCTGCCAGCATTTGGATATTCAACTGGGAAAGTTAACCCTGACCAAATTCAGTGATGGAGAGCTTTACTGCCAGATACTCGAAAATGTTCGCGGCAAAGATGTCTTTATAATTCAGCCTACCTGCTGTCCGGCCAATAACAATATCATGGAGCTGCTGATCATGATTGATGCATTCAAGCGCTCCTCGGCCACTCGAATAACCGCTGTGATACCTTATTACGGTTATGCCCGGCAGGACAGGAAGGATAAGCCCCGAGTTCCGATATCGTCAAAGCTCATTGCGGATCTGTTGACGGCTGCCGGCGCAGACCGGATTTTATCCATGGACCTGCATGCCGGTCAGATTCAAGGATTCTTCGATATTCCGGTCGATCATTTGTATGCGATGCCAGTCCTTATCGAATACCTGAAGGACTTGGAAATCCCGGACCTCACTCTGGTCTCGCCGGATGCGGGCGGTGTGGAACGTGCCCGCGCGTTCGCCAAGAGGCTCGATGCGGATTTGGCAATTATCGACAAGCGCCGCACGGGGCCCAACGAGGCTGAGGTTCTGCACATCGTCGGGCACGTGGCTGGAAGAAACGTAATTATCTGTGATGATTTGATTGATACTGCCGGAACTCTGGTCAATGCTGTAACAGCGCTCCGGAAAAAGAAGGCGGAGAGGGTTTTTGCTTGTGCGACTCACGGGGTTCTGAGCGGCCCAGCCGTCGAGAGGCTGCAAAATGCTCCGATTGAAAAAATCATCCTTACCAACACGGTCCCGATCGAGCAATCCAAGTTGTTGCCGAACATGGCTGTGTTGAGCGTTGCAGGACTGCTTGGCACAGCCATCCAGAGCATCCATGAGGAAACGAGTGTCAGTAATCTTTTTGTATAAGGTCCCGGTCTTCACGGGTATTGGCCGCGAAGATCTCGGAGGACTGCAAGGAAGGAGTTGGATTTCATGCCAACAGTAATTGAGGCTCAAGCACGGATCCCGGGCGGGAAGAACGCCAACAGAAGGCTTCGTAAATCGGGCCTAATCCCGGCAGTGATCTATGGCCCCGGGAAAACGCCCATCGTGGTTTCCGTCAGCCCAGGTGTGGTTGGACATATACTCCATTCGGAGAGCGGACGGAATACCATTTTTTCCCTGAGCGTAGACGGTTCCGAGCAGAATAATGCCATGGTCAAGGATTATCAGCTGGATCCGGTTCACGGGAAGCTGATTCATGCGGATTTCCTGGAAATTGCAATGGACCGGCTGCTTGAATTGACGGTTAATGTGGAGGTTATAGGTGAAGCCGAGGGCGTGAAGCTCGGCGGCGGTATTATGGATATCGTCACTCGATCCATTGAAGTTGAGTGCCTCCCCTCGGACATCCCGGAATCAATCAAGGTGGATGTCAGCCATCTTAAGATCAATGATTATATCCGGGTAAAGAACATTCAGATGGACGCCAAGGTCAAGATACTTACCGATCCGGAAGTTGTGATCGTGACCATCGTTCCGCCAATCAAGGAAGAGGTCCCGGTGGAAGCGGCCCCTGAGGCAACGGCTGAACCGGAAGTGATAAAGAAGGGCAAGGGTGTGGAGGAGGGCGCTGGAGAAGAGCCGAAGACCAAGTCGCCTAAATCGGAATCCAAATAGCAGCCTTCCCGGTGTTTTGGTGCCGGATGGAATCGAGTGAAATCGAAGCGGACGGCTTGACGAAAATCATTATCGGGCTTGGCAATCCCGGTAAGCAGTATGCTGGGAATCGACACAATATCGGATTCATGGTTCTGGATTCGCTAGCTAGGGAGGCGGCCGGCCATTGGTCCTTTAACATGCTTTCCCGAACTTGCCGGATGAATGTTGATGGTGCTTCGGTGCTGTTATCCGAACCGCTGACATATATGAACAACAGCGGCAAGGCTGTTCACACGCTGCTTTTGGCGCTTCAGCGGGGTCCTGAGGATCTGCTGGTGATTTACGATGATTTGAATTTGCCCCTGGGCCGCATAAGGATACGAGAAAAGGGATCCGCCGGCGGACATCACGGGCTTGAATCGATCCTGGCGGTATTCAATACCGAGGAGATTCTGCGACTGCGCATGGGAATCGGGGAAGAGCAGATGCCGAAAGATAAAACCGGATTTGTTTTGTCCGATTTCACGCCGGGAAAGCAGACTGAGCTGGATGAGATGATTCGCACTGGAAGAGACGCCGTGAAATCGATATTGCGCGATGGCGTTTCCAAAACGATGGCGATTTTTAATGCATAAAAAAGATGTAAGGAGACAACCGTGAGAAATTACGAAGTGGTTTTTATTGCCGCTCCCACTTTAACCAGCGAGGAGCTGGACGGCTTTATCAATCACATCCAAACCGTGGTTGAGAGCAAAAACGGCAAAGTGGTAAAAGTCGACAACTGGGGAAAGAAATCCTTGGCTTACAAGATCAAGAGATTTCGTGAAGGCTATTATATCGTGCTTTCGATTGAAGGCGATGGCGGTGCGATTGCGGAACTGGAACGTCGCTTCAGGGTGACCGATTACATCATCCGCTTTATATCGGTCCGAATAGACGAAGATCTAAAGCGCTCGGAAAAGATTAAAAGTGCAAGACGCAGGAAAATTCCCAAACAGACGCCCGCGCCTTTTCCAGAGGACGAGCAGAATCAGGCGCCCCCGTTGGCTCTGTAGAAAGGCTTAAGAATTATGCCAGGTCCAAAACGGTTTAGTATTCGGCGCAAAAGAGTGTGCAAATTTTGCGCGGAGAAAATTACCTATATAGATTTCAAGGACGGAAAACTCCTTGGCCATTTCATTCCCGAACGGGGAAAGATACTGCCCAGGCGAATAAGTGGAGTCTGCTCGGTGCATCAGCGATTGCTGGCTGAAGCCATCAAACGTGCCAGGCACATGGCCATCCTTCCATTCGTGGCTGATTAGACTTTTTTCCCAGAGGGGCGAGAAATGAAGGTCATTTTAAAGCAGGACGTTGAGAAACTGGGCAAAATCGGGGATATCGTAAAGGTTGCCCCCGGTTATGGGCGCAATTATTTAATTCCAAAACATATTGCGGCTGAGGCGACTCCGGGCAACATCAAAATAATTGAGATTGAGAAAGTCGCTCAAGCCCGTCGCGACCATCGCGAGAAGGAATCCGCCACCATCCTTGCCCGGGAAATTGTCAAAATCACTGTGACAATCCGGCGGAAAACGGGAGAAGGCGGAGCTCTCTACGGATCGGTAACAGCCCTGGATATCGCGGACTTCCTGATTACGCACAAGATCGATATCGATAAACGCAAAATCCACCTGGAAGAGCCCATCAAAACGATCGGAGAGTATCAGGTTCCGATCCGCCTCCATCGCGAAGTGTCCGTTCCGATAAGAGTTGTGGTGGAGCCCGAGCCCGAAGCCACCGAATAAAATTACGAATTACGAGTGACGAATTACGAATTTTAGTTCGTCACTCGTCACTGATCCTTTATTCCGTACTCATTACGGGTGATGATTTTAATTCGTCATTCGTAATTCGTACTTCGTAATTCAAAATGGCCGATCCCAGTCTGGAAAAGACGCTTCCCAACAACCTTGAAGCCGAGCGCTCTATCCTGGGCGCAATCCTTCTCGACGATAAAGCTGTGCTCACGATTTTTGAAAGCCTGAAAGCTCAGGATTTCTACCTGGAGCACCATCGGAGAATATTCGAGAAGATGCTCCAGCTGATGAACAGTGCCCGGCCGATTGATCTGATCACACTCAAAGAGGAACTGCAGCGTTCAAACCAGCTGGAAAGCGTCGGAGGCGCCGCTTATCTCGCCAGCCTTACCGACGGTTTGCCTCGGGCTATAAACATTGAGTACTACTCCCAGATCGTCAAGGAAAAATCGACTCTTCGGCGCCTGATCCAAATCTCCAGCGAGACGATGTCACGCAGCTACCAGGATGAAGAAGCTGCGGAAGAAATACTCCAGAATGTCGAAAAAGCAATATTCGACATCGCCAGCCAACAGTTCCGGACCGGATTCTCTTCGATAACCCCGATCGTCAGCGATGTCTTCAAACAGATCGAGGAGCTGTCGAATCGGAAAGCACCGGTCACAGGCCTCGAAACAGGGTTTGTAGATCTTGACCGCATGACGGCGGGGATGCATCCATCGGATCTTCTCATCGTAGCTGCCCGGCCGGGATTGGGAAAAACAAGCCTGTGCCTGAATATCGCAGAGCATGTCGCGCTAAGGAAGCACAAGACCGTCGGTATATTCAGCCTTGAGATGAGCAAAGAACAGCTGGTGAAGCGCTTCCTATGCAGCGAAGCCAGAATAGACGCGCAGAGAATCAACACCGGTTTCCTGAACAAGGATGATTGGGCCAAGCTGAGCCGCGTATCCGGCGAGTTGTCCGAAACCAAAATATTTATTGACGACACCGCCAGTGTCACAGTCTCTGAACTGCGCTCCAAAGCGCGTCGCCTCAGCCTGGAACATGGATTGGATCTTATCATAGTGGATTACCTGCAGCTTATGTCCGGATCGGAAAAGCGCTATGAAAACCGCACGCAGGAGATTTCCCAGATCTCCAGGGGTTTGAAGGGAATCGCCAAAGAGCTCAGCCTTCCCGTAATAGCTGTGTCGCAGCTCAGCCGCGCCGTTGAGGCCAGGCGTGGGGATCATCGCCCGCAACTATCAGACTTGAGGGAATCCGGGTCCATCGAACAGGACGCCGATGTTGTGCTGTTTATTTATCGGGAGGAGATGATCAACCCGACAGAAGAAAACAATGGACTTGCGGAATTGATCATAGGAAAACAAAGGAACGGTCCCACGGGATCCATTCAACTCGCCTTCAGCAAGCAGTTTACCAAGTTCGACAACCTCTACCAGGAGACATAGACTGCAGTCTGGAGCTTGAAGTTGGAATTGAGGATTCAGAACGGAATGATCGAAAAAGCTAATAATAGTATCAACGACCCACGATCAACTCCAAACTCCAAACTCCAAACTCCAAACTCTACAATCCAAACTCCGGAAGGCCGGCAAACGTGGGCTCAGGTTGATTCGGACGCTTTAGGCAATAATTACAGGGCGCTCGATTCACTCTTGTCCCGCAGCCGTTCTTCCACAATACGCAATCCTAGGATAATCCCTGTAATCAAGGCGCATGCCTACGGCCACGGGATGGTCCCTGTTGCTCACGCGTTGGCGGATGCAGGGGCTACTGTGTTCGCAGTGGGAGTTGTGGAGGAAGGAACGATTCTGCGCCAGGCAGGAATTTCGCAGGAAATCCTGGTGCTGGGAACAACATGGCATGGTCAGGAAGCGGACGCGTTGAGACATCAACTTACGTTGGCTGTGGATGCTCCCGAAAGCGTGCATCGGCTGGAATCAGCAGCGACCGATGGGGCAGCCAATATTCCTGTTCATATCAAGGTTGATACGGGCATGGGCCGCCTTGGAGTGTGCTGGGATAAGATGGAGCCTCTTCTGCACTCGCTCCGGCTGGCAAACCGGGTATCCCTTGCAGGTACTTTTTCACATCTGTCCAGCGCGGACGAGCTCGATCCAGCCTTCACTCAGGAACAGATTCGCAGATTCGAATGTGCGCTGGACGCCATTCGCGAATCAAATCTGGATCCCGGAGAAATACATTTCGCCAACAGTTCCGGACTTCTTTTTCACGAACGCCTCCGCCAATGGAGCGCCCGGACCGGCATCGCTCTTTACGGCTACTCGCCTGATTCGCAGCGTTCTCCAGTGGAGCTTTCGCCAGTTCTGTCGCTCAAAACAAGAATCGCGTTCATCCGGATACTCGAAGTTGGAGAACCGCTTGGCTATAATAGAAAGTTCACAGCTTCCCGAAAGACCAGGATTGCCGTTCTGCCCCTTGGTTATGCAGACGGATTCAGCCGCAGGCTCAGCGGCTGTGGCAGGGTCATTGTTCAGGACAGATGGGCTGCAGTCGTTGGGGCGGTTTCCATGGACATGATTAGCATCGATATAACCAATTTGCCGGATGTGAAAATTGGGGACGAGGCGATTATCTTGGGATCCAGTGCGCACTGCAGCATATCTGCCGCTGACTGGGCCGAGCTGCTGCAGACAATTCCTTATGAAGTCCTGTGCGGAATCGCCCCCCGAGTGCCCAGGATTTATATAAAAAAATCTGATACGTTATCTTCACGTAGTCGTTGACGTGCGTATGGCCGTGGACGTAGACGTCTTTTTGGGGAAATAAGCGAAAACCGAATACGTCCATGACCACGTGCACGTCAACGATCACCAAACACATCATCGGAGCATGCGATGAAAATCGCGACATGGAACGTAAACGGCATCCGTGCCCGGGAACAGCAGGCGCTGGAATGGATCAACCGGGACAAGCCGGACATAATCTGCTTCCAGGAAATCAAAGCGACACGCGAGCAGGTTCCCGTATCCCTCTGCGAAATGTCAGGATATTGGTGCTACTGGCACGGAGAGCGTGCCTACTCGGGAGTGGGGTTGCATATAAGGCGCGACCTGTCGCCGGTCCAACCGCAATTTTCCCATCCTGATTTCGATAACGAAACGCGAATTGTGATCGCACGGATTGGAAACCTGGCGATCGGTTCGGTATACGTTCCGAATGGCGGGAAGGATTTCGCCGCGAAAATCCGCTTTCTTGAAGCGATGGAGCTCTATGCCGCGGAATGCCGCGTGCAGGGGGTCGAGCTTATTCTCTGCGGCGACATGAATGTTACGCGCACCGACATGGATGTGCATCCGAAGGAGCGCAAGCCTGACAGTATTGGCCAGCGCCCCGATGAACGGGCGTTGTTCGAGCGCATTATCCTAAATGGGGGATTAGTCGATGTCGGGCGGGCAATGGATCCTGACAACGACCAGCTTTTTACCTGGTGGCCCCCCTGGCGCAACATGCGCCAACGAAACATTGGATGGCGGTTGGATTACATACTCGCAAGCCAAGCAACGGCGGGCGGCATCAGCAACTGCTCGGTTTTCGCACAGGTCGGAACGAGCGATCACGCTCCGGTCGTTGCCGAATTAGCCGTCACATAAAAAGCAAGAACGCCACGGATTCCACGGACCTTACTGATTTTTGGGGTTTTCATCTGTGAAGTCCGTGGAATCCGTGGCGTTCTTGCTTATCAGGGCGTCGATGCTCCAGTCTCCTGCACCGGCGAACATCAGATACAGATAAAAAAAGCAATAGAGCACGGCAGGCATGCCGCCGTTAATTGTGGGGAAGAAGGATTTTGGAAAATGCACCTGGAAATATGCCACAGCCATTTCGCCCGCAAGCAGGAATGCCACTGGTCGCGTAGCCAATCCCACCACAATGGCAAGGCCGCCGAAGACCTCCAGAATCCCGGCCAGCCCAGCCTGAGATACCAGATGAACCGGAACGCTTGGCGCTGAAGGGAAATTGAAAAGCTTTGTGGTCCCGACCGACATGAATATTAGCCCGGCGGCAATGCGATATATACTCAGCATTCTGCCTGCCCAGCGAGAGCCTTCAAATATCGACATACATCCTCCAGTTTGCTCGTTTAAAAATAAAAATTAACTTTTTGCAGTTTCCCCTAATCCCAAAGAGCCCTTCCGTCGATACGCAATCACGAAAGCTAAGAAGAAAGCCAAATGGCCACGGAATTCAGCGACGTCGCTGAAAAGGCCTATTTCAATTGAACCGTATCGAATTCATGGAGGAATTCGCAATGGGATCATTCAGCATCCTCAATAATATTGCAGGTATATCCGCACAAAACCAACTCAATGTTAATAACGTCAATCTTTCCCGCACTCTGCTGCGCCTGTCTTCGGGCAAACGCATCAATTCCGGCGCGGACGACGCTGCAGGTTTGCAGATAGCCGACAGTCTGCGTGCAAACACCGCTGCGCTGGATCAAGCCCTGCGCAATGCAAATGACGGCATCGGCGTAGCCCAGATCGGGGATGGCGCTCTCCAGGAAGTCAGCAACCTCCTGATCCGCTCTGTGACGCTTGCGGAAGAAGCCGCGACCGCTACCGTGGACTCGGTTGGCCGCTCTTCACTTAACGCGGAATTCGTCCAGGTGCAGGCTGAAATAGCCCGGATCGCTCAGCAAACCAACATAAATGGGACAGCGCTTTTTACAGCCACAGGCCTTAACGGATCCTTGAGCGTATTTGTGGGGGATATTTCCAGTGCCAGTTCCATTGCAGTGACCATCAGCGCCATTACCACCAACGGAGCCACAGTCACGAATTTGGGTGGTCAAAATCTGGCGACCGTCGATCTGACAACCGCCGCTGCTGCAGCCTCATCGCTAGCCACGATCAAAGGCGCGGTGGGCGCAGTATCGAGAGGGCGCGCGGAAATTGGCGCTGGAATCAACCGGTTGCAGGCTGCTGTCAGCGTTATGCAGTCGCAATCGCAAAACACCAGGGCCGCAGAATCAACCATTCGCGATGCAAATGTCGCGGAGGAAATTGGCAATTTGACCAAGTATCAGATATTGGCGCAAGCCGGCATCGCTGCGCTTGCACAAGCCAACCAGAACAGCCAAAGCGTCCTGGCTCTGCTGAGGAACGCTTAATTCTTATGGCTAGTCTTGGACATTCCATAAAATAAAATTCCCCTGGGAGTGCATGGTCAATGCTGCATAATCCTCGGCATTGACCATGCATCTCAGAACTGCGCAAGCTTGTGTGCGCCGCCCTGCGGTTGATTGGGGACGGAGCAGGCAGAATAAGAGGGAAGCCCCGGGAAAATATATATCGTTGCGCGCGTTCTTTCGCGGATTCGATGTAGTGCGCGTCCAGTTGCACTCCAAAAACGAACGCCGAAGATGTGGCATACCCAATGTGTTGCACCTTCGACGCTTGTCATAAATTTGAAGTGTGCAGCCTGGTTCAAGTGTTGTGGGAGCGCTTGCATGCGCATGCTTAAGGGCAACTGGCAGCATGCTCCTTCACCTTGGGATAGAATGGGCTTCGTAGAGCCCCGAAAGGCATGTGCGGCAAGATATAAGAAATAAAAAGCCCTGAAAGGGCAAGGCAGAGGCATTCCTGGGATTAGCAGGAAAAGACCTGCACCCCCATTTCAGGGCTGGTTCCACGGCTATGCTGTTCCCAGGGCTTGTGACCTGTGCTGTGCCGCGCTTTCAGCGCTAGAACCCGCTTTTTCTCAGCTTGACGCGCTTACCTTGCAGGGCTCAACCTCTATCCAATCTTTAGAACCCTGGGCTGTGCTGTAGCGCGCTTTCAAGTTTGTGATTATTGTTTCCGGCATTATCGATTTGTCTGTTACAGGGCACTAGTGGATGCTGACCTTAACTAGTGAACAATGATCCATTGGAGCCAGCGGCGCTATTGTTGTGAGAATAAATCGCAGTTGAGGCGCGAAGCGCCGCGCCTTCGGCGCTCATTGTTGCTTCAATAGCATTCCAGGCTTTAAAAGGCCGGTGTGAAATCAGACCGCCGCGCTACGCTGGCGGAACCGCCCGTGGTCCTTGCGCCGCAACTCGGATGTGTTGTCGTCTCGGCGCTTGACCTCAATAATATCCTTCAATAATACTGCCGTATCTATTTAAATCAAAACAACATAGATTGATTTAATAATATTAGGATATTTGATATTAGCCTAATATTATTGAATTTTCCGTCCGATAAGAGGAATGAACAGAAAAAACACGTGGGGAATGCCCCACCGGGCATTCCTTGAAGCCGGGGCTGTGAATCTCCCCGGCAGGGCGGCCAGAGCCTTGGTCTGGCGGGTAAGAATCTTACGGATTCAAGGAGGAATTCCAAATGGGATCTTTTAGCATCCTGAACAACATTTCCGGTTTGAATGCGCAGAATCAACTGAATGTTAACCATGTCAATCTCTCACGCACCCTTTTGCGCTTATCTTCGGGAAGACGCATCAATTCCGGAGCGGATGATGCAGCGGGTCTGCAGATTGCAGACAGCTTGCGCGCCAACACTCAGGCGTTAAATCAAGCCGTTCGAAATGCAAACGATGGTATCTCGGTATCACAGATTGCGGACGGTGCATTGCAGGAAGTCACCAATCTGCTGACGCGCTCTGTGACGTTAGCGAACGAAGCCGCCACCGAGACTGTGGACTCGACGGGCAGGTCCTCGCTGAACGCCGAATTCAGTGCAATACAGTCGGAAATCGCTCGTATCTCCACCCAAACCAATTTCAATGGCTATGGAATATTTACAACCTCAGGCGTCAACGGATCATTGAGCGTTTATGTGGGCGACCTAACAGGCATAAGTTCCATTTCGGTTACGATCAACACAATCACCACGAGTTCAAATACAGTCACTTCGCTCGCAGGCACGAGTCTGGTGGGCATCGATCTCACAACTCAGGATACAGCCGCTAATTCACTGACAACGATCAAGGATGCGCTCAATGGAGTATCCAATATGAGAGCAAGCATAGGCGCAGGAATCAACAGACTTCAATCCGCAGTTGCAGTCCTGCAAACGCAATCGCAAAACACGCAGGCTGCAGAGTCCAGCATTCGGGACGCCAATATTGCTGAAGAGGTAGCCAACCTGACCAAATACCAGATACTGGCGCAATCTGGGATTGCAGCTCTGGCGCAGGCTAACTCCAGCAGCCAGACAGTTCTCAGCTTGCTTCGCGGGTAGTAGTTCCAACAATTTTAGCTAAAAGGCGCGTTCCTCTTGAACGCGCCTTTTTTTTGGATACTCGGGCTTTTCCTGTTTACAATACTCACTCGAAGATCAGGCTTTTGGATAAAATTATAATGATGCGCGGGTTTGGGATATCAATCAGACCCAGAACGGTTTTTATGGCTTTTCAGAGTTTGCGAAGTTTTTTGGAAGCGTTGGGGAAAAATGGACAGCTCGTGACCTTGCACGATATTGTTTATCCGGAACCGGACGTAAGAACCTATCTCAAGGCTGCGGCGGATCTCGACAATGACAGCCCGGCGATTGTATTTGACAACATCATGGGATACAAAGGATTCAGAATCGCTGGAAACGTACATGGCTCCTGGGTCAATCACGCCATTCTGCTCGGAATGGACAGGAATGCGAACATACGCCAGCAGTTTTTCCAGGTCGACAGGCTTTGGCAAGATCTGAGCAGCGGAGAACTGAAGTGGGTGGATAACGCTCCCTGCCAGGAGATCGTCGTTGAAAAAAATATCAATCTTTATGAGTTGATGCCCCTTTTCCGGATCAATCAAAATGACGGAGGGTATTATTTCAGCAAAGCATGCGTTATATCCCGTGATTCAGAAGACCCGGAAAACCTGGACAAGGAGAATGTCGGCATTTACAGGGTAATGGTCCAGGGACCTGATACTTTGGGCATGCAGCCGTTGCCATATCATGATTTCGCGCGGCATCTCAGGAGATGCGAAGAAAAGAACGAGTCATTTCCTGTGGCGATATGCATCGGGAATCCTCCCTGGCTCACCACCATGGCTGCAACACCCCTGCCCTACGGTCAATCCGAATACATTGCAGCTGCGGCTATCATGGGCGAGCCTATTGAATTAACCAAAGCCATAGGAAGCAATCTGAACATTCCTGCTCACTGCGAGTATGTCATTGAGGGTGAGGTCATTCCAAGGCAGCGATTTTGTGAAGGTCCATTCGGTGAATTTCCGGGCAGCTATTCCGGTGCAAGAAATCAGATACGAATAAAAGTGAATAGGGTGACCCATCGCCGGGATCCGATATATGAAACTCTTTTTATCGGAAAGCCCTGGACGGAGCACGACACTCTGATCGGATTATGGACATCCGTTCCGCTGTACAAGCAGTTGAAAGCGGAATTCCCTGAGGTGAAATGCGTCAATGCCATGTACCAGCATGGGCTGACGATCATAGTAGCTTCCGACATGAGATTGGGCGGATTCGGGAAAACGCTTGCGTTCAGAGTGGCGTCCACTCCTCACGGAATGTCGTATGCAAAAAACATCATTATAGTTGACGGGGATGTGGATCCATTTAACCTGGAAAAGGTCATGTGGGCACTGTCCACGAGAATCCGTGCGGAAAAGGACGTTGTTGTGATTCCAAACACGCCGGGCGTTCCGCTGGATCCATGTACGGATCCTCCCGGTGTGGGAAGCAAGCTCATAATAGATGCCACGACTCCTGTTGCCCCGGACCGTATGCGGGAAATCACGATGATTGCGGATCCTCCCGGAAGCGCAAAAGCGGCCGAGCGGTTGAGAGAGATATTGAAGGAAGTCCGCCCGCAATTTTAGAAGGATAGGAAAATTATGATTTGTGTCCGGTGCTTAAGGGATACGGCAAGAAAGGTGGCTGAAGCTCCCGATCGAAGTGGAGTATGGGAGGTTTATTATTGCAAGCGATGCAATTACAGCTGGCGTTCTACCGAAGAAGAACAGATAACCGTGCTGGAAAAAAGAGATCCCGAATTCCAACTCGACCAGGAGGATCTGGAATCCTTGAGCAGCCCCAATCCGATTCCGCCGCTGGAGAAAAAATAAAGCGGGAAGCTGCGCAAGACCCAATCATCCTGGATATTGGCCCGTTCGAATCCCATCTTCTGGAGACTCGGGTTGGAAGTTGAATTACTAATTACGAGTAACGAATTACATACTTTTTAGCAGAGGATTAGCCCCGATTACAGGTGGATGAATCCATTCGTAATTCGTAACTCGTCATCCGTAATTATGCATTTATGACTTCGCGCACTTTGTGCGCCAGGCTTTGGACTGTAAAAGGCTTTTGTAGGAAGGCCACCTTCGAATCCAGTATGCCGTGGTCTACGATTGCAGTGTCGGTATATCCTGACATGTAAAGCGATTTAATTCCCGGCCGTAAAGACTCGAGACGAGCAACAAGCGTTCGGCCGCTGATGCCGGGCATGACGACATCCGTCAAGACCAGATCGATTTCGCCATTGAAGTCCCGGGCAACTCGCAGCGCCTCCACCCCGTCCCCGGCTTGTAGCACGCTATATCCCCGTTCGCACAAAATCCTGCTTGCCAGAGCGCGAACGGATGTTTCATCCTCCACCAAAAGTACGGTTTCGGATCCCTCGTCTTCATGCTTAATTTTTTTGGTGCCGGCTGCCTGGTTGACTTCGCTTCTTACTCTTGGGAAATATATCTTAAAAGTCGTGCCTTTCCCCGGTTCGCTATATACCCAGATGAATCCGTTGCTCTGCTTTACAATGCCGTAAACAGTGGACAGGCCCAATCCTGTCCCTTTGCCCTTTTCCTTGGTGGTGAAAAAAGGCTCAAATATCCGGCTCCGGATCGCCGCGTCCATTCCTATGCCGTTGTCGCTGATCGCCAGCACCACGTAGGGACCCTTTCCCATCATTGGACGCGTCCGAACGGAGCGCTCATCAAGATCCGCATTTGCAGCTTCAATAATCAGCTTGCCGCCTTGAGGCATGGCATCTCTTGCATTGACGGTCAGGTTCATGACTATCTGCTGGATTTGCCCGGGATCGGCATTGATCAGGCCAAGGTTGGGCTCGGCAAGAGTGATCAATTCAACGTCTTCGCCGATCAGCCGCCGAAGCATCGTGCTCATTTCGGCAATCGCAGCGCCCAGATTCAGAATCTCCGGCTGGAGTATCTGTTTGCGGCTGAAGGCCAGGAGTTGGGACGTCAGCGAAACAGCGCGCTGTGAAGCCTTCTCGATTTGCTCGAGATCCTGGCGCCTGGAATCGTTTTGGTCGAATCCGTCCAGCAGCAATTCGGTGTATCCTTTGATGACCGAAAGCAGATTATTGAAATCATGCGCCACGCCGCCGGCCAGGGCGCCTATCGCTTCCATTTTCTGGGCCTGCAGCAACTGGGCCTCCAGGAGCTTTCGTGAGGATACATCCCGCGCGATTGTGTGCACATAGGGCACGCCGGAAATGAGCACCCGCTGATGACCGAACTCGGCGTCGATGCAACGCCCGTCCTTGGTTGTAATGATTGTTTCTCCCTGGATATCCTCTCCAGCCAGAATCCGATCGTGAAGGACAGCCAATTCGGTAAGATCTGCCTCGGTTTGCAGGTCTGACGCCCGCATTTTCAGTAATTCCTGTTTCGAATATCCTGTCAATTCGCAGGCTGCAGCATTGGCTGCCACGATTTTTGCACTTTTGTCGCTTATCAGGATTCCATCCCGCGAGCCTTCAAATATAGCTGCCTGCCAGGCCAGGGTTTGTCGAAGGCTTTCATCCGCCTTCTTACGTTCCGTAATGTCTATGGAAATACCAAGAAAGCATTCTTCGTCTTTCAGAGTAATAGGATCAGCTGAAAGAAGGACCGTGCGCAATTCGCCTGTTTTTGTGCGAACCTTCATTTCAAGATTGTGAACCCTCCCATCCTCCTGGAGTTTTCGGATCATCCTCTCTCTTTGTTTTGCATCAGCAAAAAGCCCTATTTCAGACGAAACCCGGCCGATCATCTCTTTGCGCGTAAAACCGCCAAGACTGGCGCTCGTCTCATTGATATCAATGATCCGGCCGTCTTTGACTGTTGTTATGGTCATCAAATGGGATGAGGCGTGAAAGAGTTTGTCGAACCGATCTTCACTCAGCCGGAGATTCTTCTCCAGTTGCTCACATCTTTTCTCCAGCTCAGCCAGGCGCGAGCTACTATCTTCATTCAGCACCTGTTTCCCCCTAAGATTCGTGAATGGGCAGCCTGATCCTGCATAGCTTCTTATCGGCCTGTCTGTCGCTGCCAACATCTTTAACCCGGATTATTCATGAAGCTTCTACTGCGGCGGCGGATCCGGGCATGTCTACTGCGTTGCGCTCGGTCGGATTCCTCGACGTACTGTCGAGTACGCCTGCGGAATCCTCTCGTCGCGCGCCTTGTATCCATGCCCGTCTGCGCCGCCTCGCTACGAACCTTCATGAATAATCCGGGTTAAGATTGACGATTTAGCGGAAAATTGAATAAGAAGAAATGTGGTTCGGAGTATGCGGATGGCGCGGGGAAACGCTGAATCCTAGGAGCCTGTCCGAGTATTAGGAGTGGCCACGTTTCTGGCTTCGCGCGGGCAGATGCGAGGCGCCGCGACGCAGGCGATGCGGGCACATCGTCGAGGAGAGGCAACGAAGCAGATGCCCGCGCGAAGCCGAAACCCAAAGGGCGCATGGGGGTTGCACGGCGATCGCGGCGTTGCTCGTCGTCAACGATGTCCCCGCATCGCCTCCTCCTCGCGCCTTGCGCTCACCGTGCAAGCCCCATGCGCGCGACCCCTCCTAATACTCGGACAGGCTCCTAGGGAGGCGGCTCCTGGTTTAAGACCGATAATTTTATTCCGCGGAATTCCAGTTGATGCACAGGCTCTTTCTGCAATTTATCCAGATTCCGCCTGTCATTGGCGTCGGCGTACCGGGTGTCGATTATAAAGAGGCGGCTATTCTCTGATCCAGGCTGGTCAAAGGAATGATGCTCATATTTGCCGATTTCAGGAAAATAGAATGATAGATATCCATCGACTTTTGGCGCGAATACTTTGTCATCCTGCCGGATATTCTGCCGCAAATAAGCCGCTGTTCCTTTGAAATCGATTCGCTTGTCCGTGAAGTGCAAGCCGATGATGACGAAGCAGACGCAAGGGTACGCGACCAGGAGCAGAGTGGCGAACTTTCTGTGAAGCGAGAGGAGATAGTTCAATCCGTATGCGGCGCAATAAATTATCGCAGGTGTTATGAACAACAGTTGCCGTTGGGTGTTGAGGAAATACGATCTCCAGCACAGGATTGTGAAGATTATTGGAAAAGGAACAAGCATCCAGCACATGAGATCAATCAGCGAATCAGACCTGTTTTTTTTCAACCGGATTACGCCGAAAACGGCAAGGGCTAAAAGCAGGATTGCAAGAGGGTAGCTGCCGTCCCCGAAAGCCTTGATCATGTCGGGCACCAGTCGCCAGCCAAGCCAGTCATTGCTGTCGCCATGAGCATTGTGAAATGAAAAAACGACCCACGGGAAAAACGCAAGTGCGCCTAAAACGCCTGCGCCGATGATTGCAAAAAGTGATTTTTGAAACACGGGTCGATGCATTTTCAGAGAATGCAGAAGCTCGATACCAACGAATACCGCGAATACCATAGCTGTGTAAGGGTGCGTATAAAATGAAGCGACCGCAAGCAGGATCATGAGAGCAGCCTTTTGCCAGGAGAATTGCTCTCTCAGCTTCTGATAGAGGGCGAATAAGACCAGTACCAAAAAGATAAACAGGGCATAGGGTCTCCCCTCTTGAGAGTAATGCTGGTGGAGCGGGTATATCCCGTATAGTGCGCTCGACAACAGCGCTATTTGCCTGCTATGGAAGAGATTCAATCCGACAAAATAGATGAACAGAATGGAAATGGAGCCGAAGAAGGCCGAATGCAATCGGGCGGAGATTTCATTGCGCTGACCGGATGCCTTCATCACATAGTGCTGAACTACATAATCAAGCGGCGCGGAACCCCTATCCTCGGCAACTCCTTTGAGAATTTCCTGTATTGAGTTGGGCGTGGAATGAATGACTTGAAGTATCTCATCGACCCAAAGCTGTTTTTCTCCCAGCCCGACAAAACGAATTACCGAGGAAAAGAGGAGGATCAGCAGGAGAGCCAGTCCCGGCTTTCTTGAGAAAAAGTTTTCCATCGGCGCAATACTGCACCAGGTTCAAAGGTCAGTGCCAGAGAAATTTAGAGACTTGGAGGCTTAGCCCTGATTATTCATGAAGCTTCTACTGCGGCGGCGGATCCGGGCATGTCTACTGCGTTGCGCTCTGTCGGATTCCTCGACGTACTTTCGAGTACGCCTGCGGAATCCTCTCGTCGCGCGCCTTGTATCCATGACCGTCTGCGCCGCCTCGCTACGAACCTTCATGAATAATCCGGGTTAGAGGCAATACTGTTCACTTAA
>JAHFUH010000300.1 GCA_023265215.1 Acidobacteriota bacterium | reverse complement strand
CGGCATCTCGGCGATGGGCGCCGGGGGCATGAAATCCTGCGTTTTGGGTTGTTTCGCTTTGGCGTTCTGAATATGAACGCCGTACAGCTTCTGCAGTTCATCGTTTATTGAATATCCGGCGCTCTTCAATCCGTCCATCAATGAAATGCTGTACGCTTCATTGACGTCGCCGCTCCCCGTTCCACCGTTAATTGTTTCGTAGGATGAGTTTCCGAATAAAGCCAGATTCTTCCCCGGCATCAACGGCATAGCGCTATTGCTGTTTTTCAGCAACACCATCCCTTCAGCGGCAGCTTGTCGAGCCATTGCAGCGTGGGCTTTCAAATCCGGCTTGTTTGAAGGCTTGTGTTTTTTAAAGCGAGGCGTTTGAACCAGGACGTTCAGAATTCTCTCGACATTTCTGTCCAGCTGCGCTCTGTCAAGTTTTCGCTCCTGAACAGCTTTTATGATAGCTTTGGCCTGGTCCACGGTTCCAGGCATCAGCAGGTCGTTCCCTGCAATAACCTGACCGACAGCATCCTTGCCTCCGAACCAGTCCGTCATGACAAATCCCTTAAAGCCCCAGTCATTGCGAAGGATTTTCGTTAAGAGATCGTTGCTTTCAGAAGCATACGCTCCATTAATCCGGTTGTAGGATGACATAACAGTCCAGGGCTGCGCTTCCTCGATGGCGATGCGATAGCCTTCGAGATATATCTCCCTCAAAGCTCTCTCGCTCAGAATGGTATCCAATGCGTTTCTATTGGTTTCGGAATTGTTCGCGGCAAAATGTTTAACAGAAGTTCCCACACCCTGAGATTCAACGCCATTGACGAGTGAAGCCGCCATTTTTCCAGTCACGAGAGGATCTTCGGAGTAGTATTCAAAATTCCTGCCGCAGAGCGGATTGCGGTGAATATTCATGCCGGGGCCCAAAAGAATATCCACGCCATATTCCAGCACCTCATTTCCCATAGCCTGGCCAACCTTGTAGACCAAGTCTGGGTCCCATGTTGATGCCA
Source organism: Acidobacteriota bacterium (assembly GCA_023265215.1). GTDB lineage: Bacteria > Acidobacteriota > UBA6911 > UBA6911 > UBA6911 > UBA6911. The sequence continues at coordinate 5,842 of JAHFUH010000300.1, read as the reverse complement.
AAAGGGTGGCAACCGGAAAGGCGGTGCAATAATAGGGATTTTTATCATTTGGACGCGCAGGACTGATTCGCAGCCCCGCCGGACCATCCGCTAAAACCATTGCGGTAATCCCAAGCCTTGGAATCTCATAGGTAGTTCCCGCAGCTCCGGGAACCAGGGATTGGGTTTGGCCCACAGCAGGCGCTCCTGGAGACCTGTCTCCTTTTTTTGGAGCTTCGCCCGGCATGGTCATTCCCGTGCCGGTTACAAAATAAGCTTTTTCCTCGAGTGTCATGGAAGCGACAATATCCTTTATTGGATCTTTGCCCAGCTGGGGAGTTTGAGTGAGCATTCCGAGACCGGCAACGAGCAACAGGCTTTTTTTGTTTTTCATAGGATTTCTCTTCATTAAACAATTGTTTAATTGGTTATCCCAACAGCCAGGACGATAGCAGAAATCGCGCCCGGAGTCTTGGACTCTTCGCGGTTATTATTGTCCGTAATGTAACGGTGATTTGGAGGGACGCGGAAGAACGCGGATATTTTTCAGTAAGAAAAATGATCTGATTTCAAAAAAAACGCCACGGATTGCACGGATTTCACTGAAAAATTTTAATCAGTGAAATCCGCACTATCCGTGACGTTTTAAAGTTCCTATCGAAAGGATGGAGCAGGCTTGCCCGCAACCGTCATCTTCTGGACTTCGAAATCTATGGATTGCACCGCCATCTGGTCTTTTTCTTCCGCCAGAGTATCGGTGATCGCCACCTGAAGGACATAATAACCGGGCGGCAGCTGAACCAGTTTCAACTGATCCGCTGCGATCATCCGCTTTGAATTCCCCTTCGCGGCGATTGGCATCTCAGCCAGTTTTCTTTCGTAGACCTCCGCCCCTTCATGGAACAGCCTCAGCTGCAATTGAAGCTTCGGTTTTTCGTCCTTGTCGTTTTTTGCATTCAAAATCTGGTAGGCCCAGGATATCGAAGAGCCGGGTTCGAAAACGCGTACAGCTGCCGTTCCATTGGAACCGGAATCTTCCATCATTCCTTCCACCTGATCTTCAGGGGCTTTGGCATTCGATTGATCCGAAGCCAGCACAATCCCTGAAAGCGCCAGTTTATTTTTTCGGACATCCGGTATTTCAACAAATTGGGAGGCATTTCCCAACTCCCCGTTTCGAGTGTCGCGCACCACCAACCGCATCTGGTAGGCGCCGGGTTCTTTCACAGGCAGCCGCACTAAAAACGAAGCTCCGTTCTTTTTCAATTTGTCATAGGACTTGCTTTTGACCGTAAGACTCCACTGTTTATCTGCAAATTCGACCTGCTGCCCGTTGATGTCGTACAAGCCGGCCACGACTTCAACCACCGCCTTGCGCCATCCATCTGGCTCATCGGTGAAAGCCAGCTGATGTGTGCTGAAATGCAGCAACGCGTTAATACAGGGCTGATCCTTTTTGGTCTCCGAAAACAGAGCCGTCAGGCGTACTCGCAAAGCCCCGGCCGAGAACGGAGAACCCATGGCATCTTCAATCCGTTCCTGCCGCGACATAATATCCGGCGGAGAAATGCTTTCGGGAGTACTGAAGAATCTTGAGCGTGTGCGCACATGCAATCCAGATTTCTTCACACGCAGCTGAATATTGTGGTATTTCGCATTCCCCGTCCTCATTTCAGAAACCGTCTGTTCGTCGGGCTGATAGCCGATCAGATAGTAGCCATCGCCCTCGTCCACCACCTTTTCCAAAGCCTTGTCTATATTATTTCGGTTCATCATGAGGAGGCCGCCGGTTTCCTGGGCCAGCTGGGACATGCCGTCCCGAGAATTGGTCAATTGCGTCGACCTTTGGCCCGAAACCGCCGATATATCCGTCGCCTCCATTTCTGAAAAGTTGTCCTCCGCCGACATAAGACCCATCGTTCCCCGGGGATCTATGGAGTGGACAACAACAGCCCATTTGTTCGCCAAGTCTACCGTTTTCTGCAACAGTTCTTTCATCCTCAGATCGCGGCCCTGGGAAACGCCGGGTCCGTCTTCGAACATGATCTTCAGGCTTTCGCTGAAAAGAATCAGGTCCTTTCTCCCGGGCAACCTTTTAAGCCCGTTAACCACATCCTGAACAGATTGCAGCGTAAAGGTTGTGTAAATAAGATCGCGCTCCTGCTTTGAATTCGGTCTTTCAAATCCGCCCGAACTCGACGAAGATCCGGAAACCCCGCTTAAAGAGGTTACACCGACCCGGGAAGCAACGTTGTACTGGATGCGATTGACGGCGGCTGAAAGCAGACGCCTGTCATTTGTAAACTGCTGCAGCGCACCTTCTCCTCCTCCGGTCATGACCAAAGCAACAAGGTCGTTCGGCTGCATTTCCTCTTCGATCCACTTTTGTATTGCATGCCGAACCGGACCCATGCTTTCGTAAGACAGCCCCAAATCATCAACAACCAGGGCAATAGTGCGGCGCACTTTCTCCCGCTTTATCGGCGGTGGCGGAGGCGGAGGCACGTTAGCAGGCTTAGGAGTCGCTTTTTTCAGCACGGTATCAACCTTTGCGTCCCTGGTCCTGATGAAGGAGAAATTCGTGATTTCCTGCGGTTTCCCGTCCTGGAGGATAAGAAAATCCTCAGCCTTGAGATCCGTCACCGGTTCGTCTTTTGAATTGGTCACAGTGGCATCGACCTGCACAAGTTCGACATTAACACGGATAACCAGGTCTTTTGCCGGATCATTCTGCTGGAAAGGTTGCGCTGTTTGAATCAAGGCCATCACGCACATGAGCATTACTACAGTTCGCCTGTCAAGGTGCATCCAAAGCTCCTCTCGGAAAAAAGGGCCGCCACTATCCTTCTATTTAATTAATCTGATCCTAAAAGCCAATTATTTGATCATAATATATTTTGGGGGAGAAGAACTCCCAATTCTTCAATCTTAAGACGCCTTTTTCCCTTCAAGCTTTGAAGCCCTTGGGATAAAATCCGAGGCGGCCGGCTATAACGTCAAATATATGAGATTTTTATGGCTCGAAAAAAACGCACTCTGATTTTACTGGCAGCTTCAATTCTGGTTATTGCATCTTTGGGCTACTATTATTTTTTAAGCAATAGCCCGGAACTCCCCCAGCTTCAGCTGGCTAAAGCGGCGCGCCGTGAAATTAAAATGATCGTAAGCACCAATGGGATCATCGAGCCCGTAGAGCGTGCCCAGATATACTCCCCCATCGATGCCTTCGTCAAAACGGTTGCCGTCCAGGAAGGGGAGGAAGTTGCCGGCGGGCGGATTCTGATGCGCATGGAATCGCAACAAGCAAGAACCGCGCTTGCAGAGGCTAACGCCGCTCTGCTGGAAGCAAGACGTCAGGCACAACTCGTTCTGGCTGGTCCTCTGAAGGAAGAAGTCTCTGATGTGACTGCTTCGATCGCAGAATGCGATTTGCAGCTGAATCAATTGGCAAAAGACCTGAAAACCGAAGAATCGCTTTATTCCAAAGGGGCTACTACGGGAGAAGCGGTTGACAAATTGCGCAAGCAGAAAGACCAGCTTCAACTCCGTTCGGATGCACTGAAAACAAAAAAGCAGGATTTATACGCACGCTATTCAGAGAAAGAAAAAGAATACGCGCAAGGCAAAGTGATCCAGCTGGCCAGACAGGTGGAATTATTGGAACAACAGCTGCAATCGGAATCAATTCCGGCGCCCGAAAGCGGCCTGCTCTATTCTTTATTGGTAAGACCGGGGACTTATGTTACAAGGGGGCAATTATTGGCCGAAATCTACAAGACCGGCAACGTACGGCTGCGTGCGTACGTGGACGAGCCGGATTTGGGAAGAATCCGGAAGGGGCAGCAGGTTCTCATCGAATGGAATGGGCTGCCGGATCGGCGATGGACCGGTGTTGTTGAAAAACCGGCGGAACAGGTCATCGCATTGAACAACCGCTCCGTGGGTCACGTTTTGTGCTCCATTGCGAATCAGCCCAAGGAATTGATCCCCAATCTCAATGTCCAGGTCGAAATCACGACAGCTTCGAAAGCAAACGCTCTTGTAATTCCGAGAAGCGCTGTTTTCAATCACGACGGCAAGCCTGTCGTGTTAGTGCTGGACGCGACCCGCACAGTGGAGAAGGCTATAAAAACGGACCTTTTCAATTCAGAAGAAATAGAAATCCTGGATGGAATTCACGAAGGGGATTCTGTGGTTTTGAATCCAGGAGAAGTAAAAGCGAGCAGCTAAAGCCCAGGAGCCGGAAGCCGGAAGAAAACACAAAAAACAAGCTCCTGGAGCTTTCAGCCGTCAGCTATCAGCAAAAAACATCCATGTTCATTTTTCAATCCAAATTGCCTCTGTTTGAAATTCTGCAGAATGCGATACAGGCATTGCGCCGCAATTGGGGACGCACAACCCTGACATCGCTAAGCATGGTGGTGGGAACGGCTTCCCTGGTGCTGGTGGTTGTTGCAGGCAAAAGCGGCCGGGCCTACACGCTCGAACAGATCCAAGGCGTGGGATCCAATCTGATAATCGTGTCCAACGAATCAACGGACGCAGGAACCAGGGCGCTGGCGGACAGGCTGAATTTCGACGATCTGAAGGCCATTCAAAAAGATGTGCCGGGTGTTCAGAGCGCGGCAGCCGTCGTTACGACCTATCCCACCATAACCATGGATGGCACTTCACGCAGAATCACACTGATCGGCACCAGCCCGGAATATCAGCAGGTCCGCAATATTGAGGTTTTGCAGGGAAGCTTTATCAGCGAATCCGACCAGAAATTTCGAAACAAAGTCTGCATGATAACGCAGCTTTACGCAAAAAAACTGGCACTAGACCCTTTTTACAGAGGCGCCATCGATTTCTACGGCATCCAGTTCAAGGTAATCGGCATCTTCCGCGAACGGGTCAATACTTTCGGCCAGACCGAAATATCCGATTACTGCGCCTTGATCCCTCTTCCAGTCATGCGCTATTTCATGACTACCGAAACGATTGACCAGATTTATGTGTCTGCGGAAAACATGCAAATTGTGCCCGAGTTGACAGCTGAAATCACCAGGCTCCTGATCAGCCGCCACCGCAATCATTCTTATTACCGGCTGGATAATCTGGCCAGCATCTTAAAGGCCGCAAACAAAATTAGCCTTGGCCTCACCCTGGTGCTCCTGGTGATCGCCGCCATTTCCCTGATCGCCAGCGGGATCAGCATCATGAATGTCATGCTTATCACGGTAACGGAGCGGACCAGGGAAATCGGAATCAAAAAAGCGGTAGGGGCCTCCCGCGGAGTCCTGCTGATGGAGTTTCTTCTGGAAGCACTGATCCTCAGCGGCGGAGGCGGGCTGGCGGGAATAGGACTGGGTGTCGCGGTTCCATACTCCGTTCGATTTTTCACTTCCGCGATACAAATCAAGATTCCATTCGAAGCCATTGCCCTGGGATTTGGCGTAACTCTCCTGGTGGGACTGACATTTGGGATGATACCCGCGTTGAGAGCTTCGCGCCTAAATCCAGTAGAGGCACTGAGATATGAATAAATAGGAACTGTTTAAGCATCACAAGGGCCAAGAAGTGGAGCCGAAGGTGCGTTCCATACCAGGTAACGCCCCATAAGCGCTAACTTAAAGATGGCCGCGTAGCGGCCCATGATTTTAGCCCGGCCTTTCAAGGCCGGGGATTGGTCAACACATATGTACCGTCGCGTTAGCGACGACTGACCTCAACTATTAAATGCGATTAATTTGGGTCCAGGGGGTGCAAACGGAAGTGGGACTCAAAACCTAATGGGCTTATGCCCTGGGAGCGCCGGCGTCCTCGCCGGCAGGCAGGTGCGCACATCGGGAATTTCCGAATTAATCAAAGAGCTGCAGCG
>JAHFUH010000299.1 GCA_023265215.1 Acidobacteriota bacterium | reverse complement strand
AAAATTTCAGAATGACGCGCCCCATGCATATCTTGTCTCCGGGCTTCAACGCCTTTTGATGCACGGCTGAATCATTTACGAATGTGCCGTTCTTGCTGCCCAGATCGCGAATAACGACCGTCATGTCTTCGTTTCGGCCTTTGAGCACTCTCCTGCGACTTATCTGAAGGTGATTTCGAGAGACGGAAGGATCGCGAATAACAATGTCACAATCTTCGCCGCGCCCCAGAACAATCTGCGGTCGAGTGAGTGAAATTTCTTTACCCAGGGCAGGACCGGATAAAAATGTGAGAGTTGGGACATAAGCCGAGATATCGCTGGTTGATCTGTCCGTCTTAATGGTGCTGTTGCCATCTGAAAAACAAAACTCTTCAAAAACTTCTCTTTTCGATCCCTGCCGCATTGGTTTCCTTCGTCTTAAGAATTTTTTTCCATCAATTTAAAAAAGCCCACCTAAAGCGAGTTCGGTGGGGAACCAGGTGAATTTCCTGACTGCCGGTGTCACGAACAGCTGCCATGTCATGAATCCGGGTTCGCGTCCTGAAAGACTCAGAAATTTTGTAGACAATGACGTTTTTCTCCGCCAGAAATTGAAGTTGTGAAATTAGCTCTATCGGTACGTTACGGAATACCGCCTGCAATTCACACCTCGCCGATGGCAGTTTTTTTATAAATTCCGCTTCTCGAAGAAAACTGGCATATACCGAATCGGGCAATAAATTGATATCCATACTCGACCGAACATGCGGCATGTCCAATATTTTGGAAATCAGGATCCGATTTCCTGTTCGGGCTGAAATATTCATGTCTTCGGTTCTTATGCTTGGAAGAGATATGGATCCGCATGCCGGCGTTCGAATAGCAGGAGCAGAAAATACAGCATGAATCGCACGAAGGCGTGGTTGATTGATCGCATTGGCTTGCCTGATCCGCGCACGCTGTTCATTTGGAAGCACTAGGTTTTTTGCAATTGGAGCCTTCAAAATATCTAAGTTGAGAATTTTGCAAGAGAATGCCGTGGCCGCATCCATTCCGTTTCCCAAAAAGGCGAACCCGTCCTTGACAAGCATATTGGGCGCAATATCAAAGTTCACGCTCGCGGCGTCTGCATCTATCTTCAGCATTTGTTCGGAAATTTCCGAGGATAAGCTTCCGATACCTAATGCAACGGCCAGTTTCCTCCTAATCCTGATAGGGATACCTGGTTCCCGAGGCAAATTATTCATCTTAGCCTCTCTTCCCCTCTCCACACATGCTAGTCAGTGCGGACACGATCCGATTCAAAGGTTCCAGGATATCCATGGTACGGGCAATTTCCTGTAGCCAAGCCGCAATCTTCTGCTGTATTGCCTCATTGGGTGTAGAAAATGCCAACCTTAGAAAAACAGCTTCATCTTCAAGCTCAACAATTGCCTCACGTTCTCTTATGCGACTGAATGGACCCGAGAGATCTCCCGGCGGAAGGCTGTATTTCTGAACAGCGACCATTTCCCTGTTTGAGACAGAGCCCAGGAATTCTTTTTCATCATAGGAAGTTATGAAGAAATCAGGATCGGAGCGAATTTCCCGGCACAGTCGGTCCCGAATGACAGTCTCGTGTAGGTGTTTTTCCAGGACCGAACCATAGAGAATTTTATGAAGTTTGGTTGCGGTCACCGGCTCGGTGTATTTGAACTCAAGGGGTACGCCAATTTCGTTTGTTACCAGGATGGCCCCCATGTGCCTTTCATCCAGTTTTAGGTGACAGAAATAGCCAACCTGTTTTCCAGAGTTTCCAGGCTTATCCTGAGCAGGCATATCAATACCCCTTGAGATTATCGGCGACAGGCGGCATTTCCATTAAAGGCCAGGGAATTGGGGCGCGTTGCGTTCGGCGGGGTACATTGGAGATTTTGAGTCTTGGAGTTATTTTGAAAATAACTCCAAGACTCAAAGTCTCCAAATAAACTGCGGCTATTTTAATTCTGCTTTGGCTTTGGCGATCAATTTATCCTCTCCAACCATGCTTCCCTTATGAACTCCGCGGTATGTCGTATCCAGCAGTTCCTTGGCTTTTGTCTGGAGCAGGTGTTCAATCACGGAGCTTTTGGCTAACGCTGTCAGTGCTTCATCAAAAAGGTTCTCATTCTTAAGAACGATCCCGTAATAGAACAGCGCTTCTCCGAATTTGGGCCGTAGCGCAATCGCATTCTGCGCCAACTTCTTGACCAGATCAGGTTTTTTTATCAAATCCTTGAGAGCATTGGCGAAATGGCTGTCGGCGAATACCCTTAGTTTGGAATCCAAATTGGGTCGTCCCTTATAATACGCCACTAATTGCTCCGCCTTCTTGGCAGGATCTGAAATTTTGACTATTTCCTGCAACCTATCATAATCTTCCTGATATCGAAGCTCAGCAGCTGAATCCTGTGCCAAAACAGCGGAATTTCCGGCGGCAAGAGCGAGAGCCAGCAGAATGATAATACGAGCCACTGCCAACATAGCGTTTCTCCTTTGCAATACCTATTTACAAAAGGCAATTGGAATGTTAAAAAGCCTTCTACGGGCGCCTAGCTCAGCTGGTAGAGCACTGCGATCACACCGCAGGGGTCACAGGTTCGAGTCCTGTGGCGCCCACCAATTCTGCGGAGGCCAGTCTGCCATGAATGGCGGAAATATTGCAAGCTTAAGCGATTCTCATCGCATTATTTTAGGCCTTAGCCGCCGGTTCCTTTAAGCCTTAGATTAAAAATCGATTTCATGCCTCAGTTCTTGCTGTAGAATAATCATGCGAAGATGGGAGAACTGCAGAATGGCGCCTGAAATGATTGCCCATTATGAGATTCTGGAGAAGCTGGGCGCCGGGGGAATGGGGGTTGTTTACCGCGCTCACGATACGAAACTGGGCCGCGACGCTGCCGTAAAACTGTTACCGGAGACTTTGGCCGCGAATCCTGCTTACCTTCAAAGATTCCAGCGGGAAGCACGAGCCGCTTCTGCGTTGAACCACCCGAATATTTGCACAATTTATGAGATCGGAGAGCATCAGGGCAGGCACTATATTGCAATGGAGTTGCTGGAAGGGCAAACGTTGCGCGACCTGGTACAGAGCAAGCCCCTTCCATTGGATCGAATTCTATCGATTGCCCTGCAAATAGCGGATGCGTTGGAAGCCGCGCACGCCAAAGGGATAGTCCATCGCGATATCAAGCCCGCCAACATTTTTTTCACAACCCGCGGGCACGTTAAGATTCTCGATTTCGGGCTTGCCAAACTGGCGGCTTCCAGCCGCCATTCCTCAGCTGCTGATTCTCCGGTTAGCTCTGAAATAGCATCGGAATACGTAAGTGCTCCGCGTGTGACAATAGGAACTTTGCCGTACATGTCTCCTGAGCAGGCACTAGGAGAGGAATTGGATTCCCGTAGTGATCTGTTTTCGCTCGGCTCTGTCCTTTACGAGCTTTCTACAGGCGTTCCGGCATTCAGGGGCATCACGCAACCGGTTCTCTTTCAGGAAATTCTGACAAAAACACCGATCCCCAGTCTGAAGATTAATCGAGAAATACCATCGAAATTTGATGACATTATATTCAAACTGCTGGAGAAAGATCGCGAACTCCGATGCCAGACAGCAGCGGATTTGGGAGCGGAGTTGAAACGCCTAAAGCGAGACATAGCATTGAACAATGGCCTTGCCATTCACTCCGGCCGTCATGATAAAAAATCCCTGTCCGGTGCTGTCGCATCGTCCTCGATTCCATCCAGAACACCCGATAAGAATTCGGTAAAGTTCTGGCGCCGGTTCCAGGTTTTCCACAAACCCTGGCTTCTGCCGCTCACCGGATTATTGATTATTATTCTTATCCTGACGGGCTTTGGGGTCATTCGTGGCTCGAAATATTATCCTTGCATTGTCTTCGGAGATTTCGAGGGCGGGTCCGATTCTGTCGATGCTCAATTGGTCGGGTTTTCTCTCAAGCGCACACTTTCCCAGTTCCCCGAAGTTACGGTTGTTGATCCGCAGGAGTTCGCTCATCTTCTGATCATGGAGAAAAATCAAAAAGAATCGGACCGGTCCAAAGCCCATGGTGCTGCCCTGCTTCAATTCCCATGGCAACGCGAAATCCGTGAACCTGCCCTTTTTGTATCCGGACATGTCCGGGAATCGCTGGGAATTCTTGATGTAACTCTGGACTGCACTGTTCGAGGAAAAAAACAAAGTCCAATGCGACGGTTCCGCGGCGTCGACGAGCTTTTGAATAAGGGAATCGATGATTTAGTGCTGCAGGCTCTGGAGCTTTATGATCCTTCGCTTGCTGAAAAACACATTGAATCCCGGCAGCCCGACTACCGCACGGCTGTGCAACTGCTCTCGACACGCTGGGATGCGCTGAGGCACTATTATCGCGGGGCCAAGGCATGGGAACCTCTCGACATGACCTCATCCGAGCGGGAGCTGCGATCCGCATTGGAGATCGATCCGAATTTTGCCCTTGCACACCTTATGTTGGGAGAGGTGCGAGTGTTTCAGAACCTGTGGGATGCCGCCCAATCGGAGATTCTGGCCGCCCGTAAGGAAGCAGGGGCGTTGACAGAAATCGACCAGCTTCGCATTGAGGCTTTTCTCGCTAGGGCGTTTGGCAATCCGTTTGACGAAAGAGTTTATCTGCAGAAGCTTATTGGCCTGCAACCTTACAAGAAAGACTATTTATACGAACTTGCGGAATCCTACTTCCATACCGCCGACGTAGATGATGCTATTACAAAATACCGGGACGCGCTTATTCTCGATAATCGTTACGCCCGCGCCTACAACCATCTTGCCTACTGCTATGCCTGGAAAGGAGAGCATGGTCAGGCGCTTGAATTCTGCAAACGCTACCTTGAACTGGATCATTCTGCAAACGCCTATGACAGCCTTGGAGACGCCTACATGCTGGCGGGCGATTACGCAAAGGCAGAGGAGATGAAAAATAAGGCGATCCAGATGGATCCTCAGATCTATTACGCCAGCCGAAATCTTGCATTTATAGAGATAATGCGCGGACGATATAAGGCAGCGGCCGAAAGATTGAAATCTCTCCTGGATGCCAATGAAGACAAATCGCAGCAAGCTCAGTACTATGCAGCCCTAGCATTCCTGCACTACAGTCGGGGAGAATTCGGGCTTGGATTGAAAGCATGCGCACAGGGTTTGAAACTCGTGGGATCGGCTCAATATAACGCTCCATACGATGAACTGATCTGGATTAATGGAATGCTGGAGCTGGAAATGCAAGATCTCACGGCAGCCCGGCGGTCACTTCGTCAACTGCGCAGCATCCTTGATTCCAATTCCAACGCCATCACCGCAATGAATTACAAACCTGCATTTAAATATTGGTTGCACCTTCTGGCTAGAATCCTTGCCAAGGAAGGAAAAGTCCAGGAAGCCGCAGCTGCGATCAACGATTTGAAATATATAAAATCCAAGCTTGGATACTGGAGTACTCCCTATGACCGTGCATTCTTTTTTGACTCCATCGGGCGGATCTATGAAGGAATGAATCAGCTGTCGGATGCAGAACAGATGTATCGGGAGGTCCTATCCTATAATCCTCACTATGCTTTCGCCCGATATCATCTTGCCCGTCTGCTGAAATCGAAAAACCTGATTGCAGCTGCGCGGCAGGAAATGGAAGCCTTCATGGGGGAATGGCAGGGCGCGGATACCAATGCCGCAGAACTTGTCGAAGCAAAATTCTTTCTAAGTAAACTCCCCAGTGACAAAGGCAATAAATCCGGGAGCAATCAATGATTTCTGGTGTTCTGTTCGATCTCGACGGTGTTATTGTCGATACATTGCACTATCATTTCCTGGCATGGAATCACATGTTTGGAAAATATGGAGGCGCCGTCAGCGAAATAACAGTTCTTCTGCACGAGGGGAGAAACTCCCGCGAAATTCTGCCTATTCTTATGCAGGAAACCGGCATATATATTCCGGAGGAAGAACAAGCAGGATTTATTGAAGAAAAGCGCGCCTACTATCGTTCCATTGTCCAGGTAGCCCAGTACCCAGGAGCTTTTGAAGCAATTGATGAATTGAAGTCGCGTGGATTCAAAGTTGCCTTGGTAACTGCCTGCGCGTTGAAGAATATGCAACACTCGCTGAATGGTGATCAGCAGGCACATTTTGATTTTATTATAACGGGAGATGAAGTTCCCCGCGCCAAACCGTTTCCCGATCCTTATCTCACTGCAGCCGGCCAGCTGAAACTCGATCCGCAGCAATGCGTCGTGGTTGAGAATGCCCCCCTCGGAATCGAAGCGGCAAAAAATGCGGGCATGTACTGCATCGCAATCGAAACCACCCTCGGGAAGGAATATCTTCAATCCGCAGACTGCATCCTGCAAAATATCGGCGAATTGGTGAATCTGCCGTTGCTGAGGGGCTGATCGAAAAACCGGGAGTCATGTCTTGAGAATTTAGGTTTTGAAATAACTATATCCTCAAGACATGAACCTAAATTCCTCCATTCCGATTGATTTCAAATCCCTCTATTGATAGGTACGTGCAATCCGGTCGAAAGCGAATCCAAGGGGTGAAGGTTTCGGATTATTGTGCTGGAGAAGGCTGATAAATTCGCCAATCTGGATTAGGTTTAGGAATTGGTTGGTTTTTTGACCAGCTTCAATCCGCGTCGGTTGTGCAGAATGCCGGCCGACTGCGGCGAATGCGTAAATTCCGGCAACTCCATGCTGGAACCAGGCTGTGTCCTTAGGACAAGATCGTACGCCGAATCCGCCACTATTTTTTCATCGACAAGATGCAGGTTTATAGTGGCAGCAAGCGACATCGCATGCCTGCAGAGCATGTTGATATTCAAGGGAATGCCCTTGGAA
>JAHFUH010000298.1 GCA_023265215.1 Acidobacteriota bacterium | reverse complement strand
CAATTGCGTCCACCAATTCGTCCTGCAGGCCAACCATATCCAGCGTCGCCCGGTCGCCCAGATGAGCGAGACCCCACCCTTCACGCGATGTTTGCTCGTTTCCGCCGATTGCCAGTACAACGGCATCGGCCTGTTTGGCCACTTCAACGGCTTCCTCGATGCTCCGGCGATCTTCTTCAGGATCGCTGGGAACGACTTCATCCTGTTGCCATGAACCGCCAATCGTAATTTTGCAGCCTTCGTAGTAAAGGATATTCATACTGCCGGCACGCTTGCGGATTCCCTCCAATAGCGTGGAGCAGTGCTTGGGCCGCCCGCTGTAGCCGCCCAGCAATTTGCGATCTGCATTGGGTCCGATGACTGCGAGCGTTTTGATTTTATCCGCATCCAGCGGTGCAATGCCTCCGTCATTCTTCAGAAGTGTTATTGTCTCCCTGGCAGACTGCAGAGCCAGACTGCGATGAGCATTACATCCCACAACCCTCTCGGCCATATCCGGATCGACATAGGGATCTTCGAACAGCCCAAGTTTAAATTTCCAAAGCAGCATGGGTGCGATCAATTCGTCGAGAAGCGATTCCTTGATAAGGCCCTTTCGGACAAGTTCGACGATGTGGATGTAGCAATCCGGCTCAGGCAGTTCTATATTGACGCCTGCCTTAATCGCCAGGGCTGCCGCCTGTTTGCCGTCTTCAGCAAGATGGTTGCCGAAAAGTTCAGGGCGCTCGTGCAACTCACGGATGGCATAGTAATCCGAAACGACATATCCCTTAAAACCCCATTCTTTGCGCAGCACATCGCGAAGCAGCCATTTGTTGGCATGGGATGGGACTCCGTCAATCTCATTATAGGAAGCCATCACACTGATGGCGCCTCCTTTTTGTATCGCCTGTTTGAAAGTGAGAAGGAACGTTTCACGCAGCGTTCGCTCCGACACGTTGACTGGAGCGCAGTTGGTTCCGGATTCGGGCTGCCCGTGTGCGGCAAAATGCTTGAGCGTCGCAATGACGTGTTTCTTGTCTTTAAAAGTTGCGTCTCCCTGAAATCCCTGAACAGCCGCAATTCCCATGCGGGAAACCAAATAAGGATCTTCGCCATATGTTTCTTCGACGCGTCCCCAGCGCGGCTCGCGGGCGACATCCACGACCGGCGTCAATGCCTGATGTGTCCCTCGGACGCGCGCCTCCTCGGCCGCCATCTCGAATAGCTTTCGCACCAGATCGGTATCGAATGTAGCGCCAAGGCCGATGGGCTGCGAAAAACTTGTAGAGTCAACCGCAGCCAGTCCGTGAAGACACTCTTCGTGGAAGACCACTGGAATCCCGAGTCGGCTGTGTTCAATGAAAAATTTCTGAATGGCGTTAGTTAATTCGGCCATTTCTCTTGCGTTCTTGCCGCCGCCGGAGTCGCTTGGGCGTCCAACCTGGCCCAGGCCAAGACGCTGTTTAAAATTTGTTTTTGCCTTTTTAAGATCGAAGTTCCCCTTCTCATCCAGTAGCGTTTTGTTTTTCTGTTCCCACATGCACACCATCTGCGCCGCTTTTTCTTTCAACGTCATGCGAGAAAGCAGATCCCTGGTGCGGCGTTTAGCAGGAATATTTTGATTCAGATAAGCAGGTTTCGTACCTTTCTTGGATTTTGCTTTCACCGTCTATCTCCTCTATTGCCTCGCCGGCGCATATTGCTTCCGTCGCTCGGCCAGTTCGTCGGCTATCTCAATGGTTGCTCGCTTGTTGAGCTTATAGGAAATCAGCAGCAGCGTGCAAATGCCAAACAGGATGCTGATAACAATGCCGCTGCAGACCCGGAAGCCATGAACGGCTTGAGGCAAGTCCGGCTGTTTGGAATCATAGGCAAACAGCCCGCCCATGATCCACAGGAATGAAGAGGACCCAAGTGCCAATCCAGCCTTCAGGGCAAAACCAATCGTCGCAAAGACAATCCCTGTGAAGCGCCGTCCCGTCTTCCATTCGGAGTAATCTGCAACGTCGGCGAACATGGCCCAAAGGAGAGGAATAGTCGGGGCATAGCACACGGAGATGATGATAGACATAGCCATCATCCCGCCGGCATTGGTCGGATTAAGCAGGTAGAAAACTGCGGAAGCAATGGTGGCAAGTCCGAAACCCGTGACCGCAACGGCTTTCTTGCCAAATCGTTTGGCAAAGCCCGCGGAAAGCAGGATAACAAGGATGGTCGTGGCCGTTCCAATCATGTTGAAAATGCTATTGAATACGTCAGCAACGTTGGAACTTGCCAAGTTGGACCGGACGCCATGAACGATGTAGCCAAGGGTTTCAATCGTGCCGCCGGGTGCGGCTGCTCCCGGAGCCAAGGCCGGCGCGGTTAGATGAAGCGATTGCAGCCAGTCGAACATCGAGGCTTTGTCCGCGTAATAATGGAAATAGTTATACCAAGCGGCGCCCCTGAAAGAAAGAATACAAAAATGGATCAATGTCATGGCAAACATCGCCATCCAGGGACTATTCTTGAGTAAAGCGGCAAAATCCTTTTGGACATCGGATTTCTGCTGTGGAGGAGGTTGAATACGCTCTCGAGTCGTGAAGAATGTAATAAGGAACAGGATCAAACATAAGCCCGACCATAGGATCATGGTCATCTGCCAGCCGTATTGCTTGTCGTGGCCGACGGCGAACTTGGCGACCAACGGCAAGGTGAATCCGCCTACGATGAATTGAGCCGCGTTCACGGCGACAAAGCGATAGGAATTGAGCTTGGCGCGCTCGTTGACGTCGCCTGTCATCACGCCGCCCAAGGCCGAGTATGGCATGTTGTTCATTGAATAGATGGACATGAGCATAATGTTCGTGATCGTCGCATACGCAATCATTGAGCTCACGCTCCAACCCTTGGGTGTAGTGTATGCGAGGATCATGACGATACACCAGGGCAATGTGGTGAAAAGAATCCACGGGCGGAACTTGCCCCAGCGCGTCTTCGTACGATCGGCGAGCACACCGACAATTGGGTCAGCGACGGCGTCCCATAGACGCGCCGCAAGCAAAATCGTCGCCGCCGTACCTGCCGCGAGGCCAAAGACATCGGTATAGAAGTTCGTTTGAAAATTAATCATTGTCATAAAAACAAAGTTTGCGGCGGCGTCAGCGCAACTGTAGCCGATCTTCTCTTTAATGGAGAGTCGTTGCAGTCCTATTTGCATGCGTTGCTCCTTTGATCCGTTTTGAGTGATCCATTCCCATGATCGGAAATTTAGGGATACGTGCTTGAATTTTCGGAGACGGATATTCCTTCAGAACAATAGATGTCCTCGTTTTTCAGAAACTCGCTCAAGATTCTTGGAAAAAGCCTTACTTGCACTTTTAACGGGGTGTTATAGTACCATGCATTCAGCCCGCAAAAATCACAAATCAGTGAATTTGAAAACCGCAGGATGGATTAATATGCAAGCGAGTTGAGTACATGGCACATGCGTTTTGGTAACCCACGGCTTCCCGCTATTCAATGCGTTTCGCGCCTATTCCATCGTCGCAAACAGCTCCGGCATCAAGGTGATCATCGGGAAATGCCGGTTTGTTCCTAATCGGGCATTCCTCCGGCAGATGACGCCGAGACGCCAAAAATGCGTGAACGTTCCTGAATTTAAGACGCGTTCGGATCCTTTTCGCCCATGAGACCTATGCCTTCCACTCCCAGTTTCCGACACAGGTTGACAACCTGCACAACTTTTCCATAAGAAAGAGCCTGGTCTGCTTTGAGGAACACCGCCTTGTTGATTTCGTTCGTCATATGCTCCTGAATTGCCTGAGTCATCTCCTGTTCCGAAACCGGCGTCCGGCCGCAAAATATGCACCCTACCCTGTTCAGAACCAGAACGATCGGGCCTTGAGTTAAGCGAGCGGATTTTTAGCTTTGGGCAGGTTGACCGTCACATCAGTCTGGAGAACCGGCGTCGCGATCATGAAAATGATCAGGAGAACCAGCATAATGTCGGCCATTAGCGTGACGTTGATATCCGAAGATAACCTGTTCATTGTCAGCCTCCTTCCCATTTTTGGGCTTTTAATTTCTTAGACCCATATGCAAATCAAAGGTTCCGGGTTTGAGGTTTGGAGTTTGGAATTGGGGAAAATATGGATGAGCAAAAGGACTGAGGTCGATGGTTAAGGTTGTCTAACGTTAATTAGCGAATGGTCGATAAATGGATCATAGCATAATCAATTGTGTATAGGTTTTTTTTGGGGCGGAGCAGCTAAATGCAAGCAGTTGAATTATCGGGGTTGAAACATCCATCCGTTGGGAAATTTGAGCTGGATGACAAAAAAAACAATAGCACCTCCCTATGCAAGTTTTTTTCAAATTTCACTTTTGCACTCATAGAGTCTCCAGATTTAGACATTCAAAAGCAACAGCGCATAAAGCCTATAGATAACACGCGCGGAATGCTGATAATCTGGATGATAATCGCGCATTCCCTTACTGTTGCGGGAATAGACCCAAATGATCCAATGCGGTACTTACGACCGCCAGGCTGGTCCACCACCTGTTTCATAATACTCTCGGGATTCACGGTGGCCGTGGCTTTAAGTGACCCTGAAAAAAAGCGATCGGAATCCGCTTCAAAGCTTTTGATGAGAGCCCTGAAAATCGGCGCGATTGCCTTTGGCAGCAATTTTCTGTTCAAGGCTATGTCCGCATACCCTTCCAATACCTTATCAACCGATTATCTCCTTCGAATACTTACGTTCAAAGAGCCATGGAGCCTCTCTGCCTTCCTGGTACCCACAATGTTTTTTCTCCTGGCATCCCCGACGATAATTCGAATCGCAACGCATGTTCGACCATGGCCTTTGCTTATATCTGCAACCGCCATCGGATTGTGTTTTGACGAATGGGTTAAGATGGAATTTATCAAAGGAACGACGGCGAGAAACTTACTGGGCACATTACCCCAGCCGGCTACGTGGATTGGAATCCTGTACTTCTTTCTGTATGGATTGTGGGGCTTTGCTTTTGGAAACGTGCTAAAAAGGAAATCCTATTCTAAACTAATCTGGCCAGTGATTGTTGGTTCTGCATCCTTGTTATTGGTTGTCTCGGATTTCCAGGGAAATATCAGAGAGATAACAGATAATTTTCTTCTGCCAGCCGCCCGATTTGTCGTAACGATGTGGATGGTTTTGGAGGTAAGCCGTTTTGGCACATTTCTGGGCATCGAAAGGTTCATAAATACTTTAGGCCAATCGGCTCTTTTGATTTTCATTCTGCACCGTCCCTTCCTTCAAATAGGCCGCTATTTGCTTCAGGGATTTATGCCGGAACGAGCATTGGCGTTGGAATTGATGTCAATTTCACTGCTGCTTTGTTTCTGGATTGCAATGCTGCGAAAAAAGCACCGCAACTTTTCAACGCTGCTAAGCGCCATGGGTTTTTAAAGAAGTCATTATTAAGAATTAAGCGATCTATTCCTCAGGCTTGATTCCCATTTCGCGCAAATGACGTTTCTGAGCCTCCGAAAGCCCTTTGTCGCTTTGCATGCGGAACTTCTCGTAAGCAGTTTTTAGTTCTTTGTGTAAATTCAGAAATATGAATGCCTGCGCCGCCTCCTCGAGCGCTTTGTATTGCACCGAATCCTTGTCGTATGAATTTGCGATGGATTCCAATATCTTCAGGCTGTCTTCCCATCGGTTCATTTTATCCCCCCTTCTCTGATCGCTGCTGTGGACTATTATACTCTTTCTATTAATTGCAGCCGCTTGTGCTTCTTCGTTACCGCGCCATTGCCGGTGCCGTTGTTTCGGTTCCGAAACACACGAACGCAATCCTACTCGACTCATGTCCATAATCCACTCGATGCTGCAATACCCTTTGTCGGCGACAACTTACTGGATCCTTTGCTTTGCGGAAGGACTGCTTCAACTTGTTCGGATGGCCAGTGATGATGGCGCCGGCCATGGTAACGAGCTGTTCAGCGGACTGTTTCTTGAACCTGTCCGCAACACGGATGCGATGAGGCATAACAGTACTTCCTTTAGATGATTGGTTGGTGGTTGCACGAACACGGTCGGCACTTCGCTGACCGTCTTCTCCACAATGAAAAAACCGGTCTCAGATGCGAAGAAAATGGGTTTCGCTTCTGAGAAAAGCGTCTTGGTTCCACAGACCGTGGTCTCGACAAGGAAGAACATCGCTTGGGTCATCGAGACCACGGCTTCGATAGCAGGGACCATGCTCTCCGATATCGAAGCCGTGGTCTCCAGGCCTGAGACCATCTTCTCGCAGCCAAATACCATGGTCGGATCGATTTCGACCATGGTCCCGGCGTCGGAGACCTTGGTATGGGAGACAAAGACCATGGTTGTGAAGCCAGAGATCATCTTCTGGTTGACGAGGAAAATGGTCCCCATGGTCAGGAAGATCTTCTCGTTCGAGAAGACCCTGATCTCCGGAATCGAGAGCAGGTTCTGCGTGATGCAGACCATATTCATGATGACGGGAACCACGGTCACGGCCGCAAAGAAAACAGTGTCGGTCGTGCCAACCATGGTCTTCAAGGTTTTTACCATAGGATTTGTGATCGTTGAGCAGAGCTTCGCCAACCCGAAGCTGTATTTTTGGGGGCTTAGCCCCCTCGCATCATTATTGATTTGGGCCGCGACTTTAACAACGGGCTGCCATAGATGGCGCCAATGATTTTGAGCTTAAATCCATCGAGGTAGTCGGGAAGAATCAGCCTGTCAATCTTTGAGACCCCGAACTTGGATTCAGCATATTCGCGCCTCGTCTGTGTTATCTTTCGTCAATTCCAGGGCCTGATTTTATGCTTTTGGCACCTGAGCTCAGATCGTAATTGACCGTAACATATTCCGCCAATCCGGCAGATCCGGCCGGGAAATCAATTGACAATCTATTCTGGCCCTCAA
>JAHFUH010000297.1 GCA_023265215.1 Acidobacteriota bacterium | reverse complement strand
AAATTCCCAGCTTGCGCACCCGTGTGCCGGTGAGGACGCCGTCGTTCCCAAGAAAAACTAGGCGGTATTGAGCGAAACACCGGCATTCTCAAGCGGCGTTGGATCTCGATGCTTCAGCCTACCGGAGGATCTCACGGGCTATGATCATCCTTTGAATTTCACTCGTTCCTTCCCCAATGGTGCATAGCTTTACGTCACGGTAATACTTTTCCGCCGGAAAATCTTTAATCAATCCATATCCGCCGTGAATCTGCACAGCTTCATTTGCGACGCGCACAGCAACCTCGCTGGAAAATAGTTTTGCCATTGAGGATTCGCTTGTGCTTTTTTTCCCTGCCTGCCTAAGTTGCGCTGCCTGCATAGTCAGGAGCCGGGCAGCTTCTATTTCAGTAGCCATATCGGCCAGTTTGAACCGGGTGGCTTGATATTCAGAAATGGGCTTGCCGAATTGCATTCTCTGCTTGGAGTACCGCAATGCGTGTTCGTATGCCCCTTGTGCCATTCCCACACCGAGTGCTGCGATTGATATTCTGCCCCCGTCCAATATATTCATGCAGTCGCCGAATCCACTTCCTTCTTCGCCAAGCAGGTTTTGAGCAGGAATTTTGCAATCCTCGAAAATGACTCCTGCTGTATCGCTGGCTCGCATTCCAAGCTTGTTTTCTTTTTTGCCGATGGACAGGCCGGGAGTATCGCGCTCCACAATAAAAGCAGAAATCCCACGCTCCCTTTCCGTAGCATTTGTAAGTGCCATAACCACAAATGTTGAGGCAATGGAAGCGTTGGTTGTAAAATGCTTGGCTCCATTCAGAACGTAGCAGTCTCCATCGCGTGCAGCGCGGGTGCGCATTCCGCCGGCATCGCTTCCCGAACCCGATTCCGTAATTGCCCACGCTCCGATTTTTCTCCCGGAGGCCAGATCTGGAACAAAGCGGCGCTTCTGATCATCCGTTCCAAACAAAAAAATGTGATTCGTACAGAGAGAATTATGTGCTGAGACAAAAAGACCGATAGATCCGTCAACTCGCGAGAGTTCCTCCACTACAATAACGTATTCGGGATATGAAAGCCCTGCCCCGCAGAATTCGGCAGGGAAAATAGTTCCCATGAAACCGAGTTCCGCCATTTTGGGGATGATTTCGATAGGAAAATGTTGTTCTTCATCCCATTTCATTACGTTTGGAGCTATTTCAGTTTCCGCAAACTCGCGGACCGACTGCCTCAAGATTCCATTTTCTTGCGTGAAATCCAGAATCATTAAGTCCCCTCTCCAATAACTTCCTTGATGACGTCGGCTGCCTTGAGAATTTGATTCCGATTCACATCATTGTGTGTCATAAGCCGGATTTTTCGTGGATCCACTGTCGTTATCAAAACTCCTTGTTGTCTTAAAAGAAAAGCAAACTCTTCACTGATAAAGCTTGTGCGTGATATTCCGGCCATTAAGATGTTTGTACATACCTTCGCGGGTTCCAGATCAAGGCAGGAAACTTCGGAAAGCAAATCAGCCAGCAGACGGGCATTTTTATGGTCTTCTATAAGCCTTGCCGGCATTTGTTCAAGGGCGATCAATCCCGCAGCCGCAAGAATCCCTGCCTGACGCATTCCTCCGCCCAGCATTTTTCGAACGCTTCTTGCCCTTTCAATAAATTCCCGCGATCCGGCAAGCATCGATCCGACGGGCGCAGCCAATCCCTTGGACAGGCAAAACATGACGGAATCACATGTAGCTGTCAGGCTTGCCACATCGCAATTCAGGGCTGTCGCTGCATTGAAGATCCGCGCGCCATCCATATGCACAGGCAGTCCCGCTTCATGCGCTCCAAAACAGATTTCATCAATCTGTTGCTTCGAATAGACAGTTCCGCCGGCCATATTGTGAGTGTTTTCCAGCGTTATCAGTCCCGTCTGAGCCCGGTAATATATTTTAGGACGAATTGCAGGCCGGATCATACCCCAATCCAAAATCCCGTCGGGCGCTGGAATTGGTCGGGCAAGAACT
Source organism: Acidobacteriota bacterium (assembly GCA_023265215.1). Lineage (GTDB taxonomy): Bacteria > Acidobacteriota > UBA6911 > UBA6911 > UBA6911 > UBA6911. The sequence continues at coordinate 4,900 of JAHFUH010000297.1, read as the reverse complement.
CCGCTTATCGCTGCCATGCCGGCCATCTCGAATTCAAAAATATGTGCGTGCCCCTCTGTGATCACTTCCTGTCCGGGGCTGGTATGCACTCGTATGGCAATCTGATTGCCCATGGTTCCCGAAGGAACAAAAAGCGCTGCTTCTTTTTTGAATATCTGCGCAGCTCGTTCCTGAAGCCGATTTATCGTGGGATCATCCATAAAGACATCGTCGCCCACTTCGGCATTGGCCATTGCGCTGCGCATCTCAGCCGTCGGTTTTGTTACGGTATCGCTTCTCAAATCAATGACAGGATTTTGCATATATAATCCACCCACTAACTATACCTGTTTTAAACTCTGTTTGATCAAACCGGCTTCAGAAATCTTACTCCGAGTTTGTGGTTTTACACGAAACACTGGAAAACTTCATTTGAAAAAAGCATTCCTAAAGGAGTGAGGCGAATTGTTGAATCCTTCCATTCAATCCATCCTTCGTTCAAAAACCTCTTGAATGCGATTTCATATTCATCCCGGCAATTCTGAGAACAGCGCTCACGCAGTCGGTCCCAATTCACCCCATTTGTCAGGCGCAATCCCAAAAATAGCGCTTCTTCAACTGCCTGCTGTGCGGAAACACCCACCCGCCAGGCTTCAGAAGATTTTCCACTTTCGATCGCCTGAATATACTCATCAATTTGCGTATTGTTGGCATATCTGTCATGCCCGTTAAAAGAATGGCTGCCCAATCCAAATCCCTGGACAGGTTCGCGCATCCAATATTTCAAATTATGGCGGCAAGAGAAGCCCTCCCGGGCAAAGTTGCTGATTTCATACTGCTGATAGCCCCAAGAGGAAAGATACTCGACGGTTTCCAAATACAGGTCCGCTATAAGGCTTTCGTCCGGAACCTGAACAGAACCATTTGCCAGCATTGAATGGAGCGGGCATTGCTCATCAAGGTCGAGCATATAAACGGATAAATGCGGGATGTCCAGTTTGATAATTCTTTCCAGATTTCTTTTCCAACTCCGCGAGGTCTGCTGTGGAAGGCCGAGCATCAAATCCAGATTGATGTTGAACAAACCGGCATTTCTCAATCGATGTAGTGATTCAACTATCATTTCGGCATTGTGGATCCTGCCGATTGATTCCAATTCCGAATCATCAAAGGACTGGGCGCCCATCGAAATTCGATTCACCCCGGAACGGCAAAAATCCAATGTCTTTTCCATTGTGATAGTACCCGGATTTGCTTCCAGCGAAATTTCACAGTCGTTTGCAAGGAAGTAGTATTTCCGGCATTCTAAAAGCAGGTTTGTTATTGGACGTGAAGGTCCGAGGCTGGGTGTCCCGCCCCCGAAATAAATGGAATCGACTTTCTCTTCTCCGCTTTTTTGGGAAAAAACCTTCAGTTCTTTGGTGACCGCCCTCTCGTATCGTTCCGCCGTTTCAGAATGATAGGGAACCGTAAGGAAGTGGCAGTAGTGGCACTTGGATTGGCAAAAAGGAATATGAAAATAGATGCCCAGGCTCACAAAGAGGTCCTAACTATTGCGGAACCGAGATGCTTGGTTATTGCTCTGCACCCATCAAAGTATCCATAGTGATGAATTCAACGCCGGCCTGGCGCATTTCTTCAAAGGCTTCTTTCTCGGCTTTTGGCGCAATGGCACGAACCGCATCCATTACCAGCGCCGTTTGAGTCTTCCGTTGGCGCAACCCGAGGCAAGCCAAACGCACGCAATGCTCCGTTGTTACGCCAAAAACAATTGCACGAGGCGGTAAAGCCCGTAACAGGCGCTCCGCCATAGGATTGTTGAACAGGTCCAGCGACTGTTTTTCGAGAATAATCTGAGGATGTTTACGAACTGCCTCAAAAAGATTGCGGTCAACCGGCTTGTTCTGAAAAATAAGAGGGCGTGGCAGCGACGTCTCATCTATTTTGCGCTGTCCCTCCGTCCCCTGAATGCAATGCGGGGGAAATTGCTGAAATTCGGTATCCTCCGCAATGTGTGCATCTACGCTGGAGAGTATGGTAATTTCGTTTTTCCGGGCGAAGTCGAATAACCGTCTCAATTTGGGAATGATTCTTTCGGCGCCGGGCACGTAAAGCGCTCCTGAAGGGAGCATGAAATCTCTCTGGGTGTCTATATCCAAAAAGAAGATATTTTTCATAGCATTGCTCCAAAAGACATTATACCGGTACGCGCCCCGCACTGCCAGCAGCGGTGCAGTAAGGGCGCAATAAGAAGTGGGAGTCAATGTATGATGGACAACAAACGATTACAAGCGCTGAAAGCGCGGAATAGCAAAGCCAAGGGCGAAGGCTGCGAAGCAGCCGAAACCCTTGGTGAGAAGTGTAGAAACGAAAAGCCCTTAAAGGGCTTTCCAAACACCCAGGCCTTTTGCCCTGGGCTTTGCTGCGCCGCGCTTTCAGCGCTTAAAACCTTGATCGCACTTCCGACTGCACCTCAGCGAGGCACAAGCAGGTCCGCAGGTTTTCGATGGACCTATCGCTGGACGGTGGCATGCAAGTCAACGTGGATGTGGACGAATTTGTGCTTTGCCGGATTGGCGTGCACAGAAAAGGAGAAGAATAGGTTCGGACGGTTTTCAGTTTACAATCTTCAGTATCTTGACTCTGTCATCTACATCGCTGTTCTTCAGGAATCCTATGGCCCCTTTGTTATCGGCTATAAACTGTTTGACGCTCTCCGCGTCATTTTTTGATATCGGAAGCTCCACACTGTATTTAATTCGCATGCTCAGCCAATATGCCTGCATCTGCACGTAGGATTTGCCGAATAGATTTTGATAAAAGCCTTTTGCGGTTGAAAGGTCCACAGGAATTATTTTCCCTCCGCTATTCCCCCAATTTTTCACTTCGCGAAGGTAGATCCCTTTCAATGCCGCCCTGCCTATTGTATTGCCCTGCATTTGTTTGTTGGCGACCACGACATATTCGGAGTTATCCGATTGTGCAACAGAGAAGATGGTGCAGGCAGCAAGGATGATTGCTGATAGGGCGGCCATACTGCACCATCGTTTCATTCTCACTTTTCCTGTCCAACTCCTTTAAAACAATTCTTTTGGGTAATTTAGCTATCGACGCGACTTTGTGCACGCTTTAGTGGATTGTCTTTAAATTCATTGCTGATTTCCATTTAAAAGGCCTGAATCCGCGAAACTGTAATAGTCATCATACCCAAGGACTATATGATCAAGCACGCGAATGCCTAAAATTTGACCCGCGTGAACAAGCCTTTGCGTGCATTCCCTGTCTTCTCTGCTGGGAGCGGGATCTCCGGAAGGGTGATTATGCATAAATATTATCGCGGCTGTGCTGTCACGAACGGCCGGGGCGAACACTTCGCGTGGATGAACGACGGATGTGCTCAAACTTCCAATGGATACAAGAACTTCCCGGATCAGCTGATTCTTCGAATTGAGATGAAAGGAGAAAAAATGCTCTTTGTTCACGGAAAAGAAACGAGCCCGGTAGCGACAAAACAAATCTCTGCTGTTTGAAAAACGTTCTCCCGGCCTTAATGGCAATGAACAGATCTCACGCCCCAACTGAAGTGCGAAATATAGGGAAGCAGCCTGCCTGAACGAAAGCCTCCCTGCCTGTCGAATTTCCTCAATTGAAGCCAACGCCAGACTTTGAGGGGATCCGAAGTGGCAGAGCAAACGGGTTGAGGCAGCATGTGCGGACTGGCTGCCGCGCCCCACAACTCTAGATAGCATTTCCAATATTTCTGGAACGCTATCTGATGCGACAGGCGCTGTTAAACGATTCATGAGGTATTTACGATTTATGATTGACGATTTACGATTAAACCAGACAGCGAATTATTCGGTACTCTTAGTATCTAATGGCCCCAATGCCTAAATTATCAAGAATATCTGCTGCATCAAATCGTAAATCATAAATCGTAATTCTAAATGGCCAATCCGCCGTCCATCTGTATCACATGTCCGGTGATGTAGCGGGCTTTGTCTGAGAGCAGAAATGCCGCAACCCCTGCAACTTCCTCAACGGTTCCAAAGCGTCCCGCAGGAATGTTTTTCAGCGCCTCAGCCTTGTACTCATTGGACATTCCCTTGGTCATGTCCGTATCTATCAAACCTAGTGCGAGCGCGTTGACAGTAATATTTCTGCTCGAAAGCTCCTTTGCCAGCGCTTTGGTCAATCCGATCATTCCCGCTTTGGAAGCAGAGTAGTTGACCTGCCCGGGCATTCCAGCTATCCCGCTGATTGAAGTAATGTTCAGGATAGAGCCGAATCGCGCTTTGACCATTATGGCCGAAACTGCTTTCGAAAAATTGAAGGCGCCCTTCAGATTCGTTTCGATTACTTCATCCCAGTCTCGCTCACTCATTCGCAATAGCAGTCTATCCCGGACAATGCCGGCATTATTGACCAGGTAATCAACGGTACCGAACTTTTCCAGAACCTCGCGAACCATGGCCTCGGCTGAAGCAAAATCTCCGACCAGCACTTTTTTTGAATAAAAGCTCACGCCAAATGCAGAAAGCTCCTTCTCGAGTTGCTCTGCATCCGCCATGCTGCGCGAATAATTGAAAGCGATATTGCAACCGTTGCGGGCAAGTTCAATACAAATAGCTCGCCCGATTCCACGCGCGGCGCCGGTCACAATTGCAGTTCGACCGCGGAAATTCATCGATTTCTCCGTCAAGATCGGAACTTGATTCCGTGCATCGAACGGGATGGCCATTCCAATCCCGACCTAAAAGGGATGATTGTAATAGAAACTAGAAGGGGAAAGGGTACATCAGCCAGCCGGCCAAAATCGAGAGAACAATGAAAGAACCCAAAAGAAGAAAGAAATACTTCAAACGTTCTCTTGCCTCATTTTTCGCAATAAATGTCAGGACAAGAGACGTCAGTATGCTAA